>CAMYZR010000033.1 GCA_947303905.1 uncultured Atopobiaceae bacterium | reverse complement strand
GCCGGGACTAACTGCGATCTTCCTGGGCCAGTCATATCGACAGATACGTCCAGCCGGCGAAACTGCAGCTCGCCGCAGAACAGCCTGACGAGACAGGGACGGCCCTGATGGAAGCCGTGACGGCCCTGCCGCGAACAGGGGCGGTTGACGTATGCATCGGTTAGGCCCTCATGCACCAATCCCTTCTCAAGCCGGAGCTTGGCATATGGGCTCCGGCGGTCCGTTGAGAACAGTATACGCCCTGCCTCCCAGCCGGGCTAGATGGTGGAATTGTGCGCTCGCAAGAGTGTGCTCCCCACTTTGCTCTATTTGTTATAGTACATATATAACAGATTGGAGATGACATGCTACTAGACATTGATCTTTCCTCGCAGGAGCCAATCTACCGGCAGATTCGTACGCAGATTGTCTCAGCCATCGCAACCGGAGAGCTCTCGGCTGGCGACCAGCTGCCCAGCGTCCGTTCGCTCGCAGGTGACCTTGGGGTCAACATGCACACGGTCAACAAGGCCTACGCGGTCCTGCGCGACGAGGGATACGTGGTCATGCGTGGCCGAAGCGGCGCCGTCATCGCCGATGCCGCGCGCACCGTCCCCTCGTCGAAGGCGCAGGAGCACAAGGTGCGCATCGCATCGGAGCTCGCACGGCTCGCCAGCGAGTTCAAGGCGCTCGGCGGAACGCGCCAGGAGTTCATCGATCTCGCATCGTCCCAGGTTGATACCGTCTTTTAGTTCTGAAGGAAGGCGTTTCACATGACCGGAATCATCATTGGCATCATGCTTACCGTCGCACTCGAGGGAGTGATCCTTGCCGCGACGCCGCTGATCATGCCACCCACCGAGTGCTTCACCGTGACGGTGCCACCCTCGGCAAAGGGCGACCCGCGCATCCGCCCGCTCTTCCGCACGCACACCGTCATCGTGGCGGCTTGCACGCTCATCGGCATCGTCTGCGTTGCTCTTCTGCTTCCGACAAACGACGACATCCTGGTGACCATGGGCATGCTCGCCGCAACCGTCCTGCCTGTCACGGCATCCTTCGTCTACATGCTGCACGCCCGCAAGCTCGTCCAAGCCATCAAGCGCGAGGAGGGCTGGACGGCATCACCGTCGCACACGGCGGCGATCATCTCGGACGAGACCATCCCCCGGCCCATTCCGCTCGCCTGGGAGCTTCTCCATCTCGCAGTCGTTCTGGCACTGGTCGCATTTGCGCTGCTTGCCTACGACCGTCTGCCCGACCAGATTCCCATGCATGCCGGCTTTGACGGAGCAGTCACCGACTACGCCGACAAGAGCCTCCGCGTGGTGATGTTCCCTGCGATCGTGGCAGCCTTCATGGGCGCGGCCTTTGCCTTCTCGCACTGGTCGATCATCCACTCCAAGCGTCCCGTGGACCCCGAGGCACCTGCAACCTCGGCGCTGGCCTACGGGCAGTTCGCCCGCGCCCAGAGCATCGTCATGCTCGCGGGAGGGCTGCTTCTCAGCTGCGTCATCGGGGTAACGTTCTTCCTCTCGTCCCTAGGGACCATCCAGCTTGGCACGGCAGGAACGATCGTCATGGCTGCCTCGCTGCTCTTTGTGGTGCCCGAGATCTGGGTTTCCCTGCATTATGGCCAGGCGGGAGGGCGTCTGGCTGGCGAGCTGCGCAGCTCGGATGGAATCGCCCGCGATGACGACAGGTATTGGGTCCTGGGCATCTTCTACTTCAACCGCGATGACCCGAGCATCTTCGTGCCCAAGCGCTTTGGGTCTGGCTGGACCCTGAACTGCGGGCGCCCCGTCGCATGGGCAACCATCGGCCTGTTCGCGCTGGTCATGGCGGGCTTCGTGATCGCGTCGTTCTTCGCTGCGGGATAGGCGATCGGAAAAGACTGCCAGAAAGGGCGCGTCCCCCCAACGGAGACGCGCCCTTCTTCGTTACTCCTCTGGTGCGCCGACGACCTCGCAGAACAGATCCTCGAGCGGCTCCCATGGCCTCAGGGCATCGTCGATGAACGCATCGATGGCAGGGATGCGCGCGGCCTCGTCCTTCTCGTTCATATGCGCCTTTGCCGCGAGAAGCTGCTCGATTGCAGGGAGAAGCTCCACGGGCGCCGCCGCGTCCACCAGCTCGTCAAAGGCCACGGGCGGCTGCGCCCTTCGCTCCGCGATGAACTTGCACGCCAGCAGCGGACGCAGGGCATAGAGGTACTTCTTGTAGCGCACGCGCTCGCCCTGGAGGAAGTCCCGGTTCGTGTTGTGCGCGATGCCATAGTAGCTGTAGAGCGCCGCACGCGGTGAGAAGTACCCGCGTACGACCTCCCAGACCTCGTCCCACGTCTCCGTGCTGCGATACACCACCGGCGACGTGGCCCACTCAAAGAGGTAGAGGTTGCCCTTGTGGGCAAGCTGCAGCGCCTTGGAGAGGTCCCATCCGCAGATGTCAAGCGTCTCGTCCACGACCCAGTCGATGGTGTCCTTGCGCCTGGGCCTCAGCGTGAGATAGTCCCGCAGTGGCCGCACGTAGATGAAGCGCACGTCGTAGTCGCTGTCGGGCGACGCAAAGCCCCAGGCACGGCTCCCGCTCTCGATGGCGCGCAGGATTCGAATTCCCTCGCCGCGCTCGATCTCTTGCAGCTTCATCTGGATGAGGTCTGCTGCCTCGCCCTCATAGTCCTGGTATCTCATGCGCCTCTCCAAACAATTGTGACGGAAATGATCGTCTGTCTGTATGGTACCCGCTCATGCGCATCATTCGCATAGGCACCTTTTAGTCATGCTTATTTGCTTTTCATTGTATATCTGTGCATATTCCACCAGTGAGTTGGCCATGGAAAGGGTCCCTGCCAAGCTCTGGGTGCCGCGAAGCCGACCGCGGCGCACGCACCTCTCAGGCACCGGCGCCTGCCGCCGCCCAAGTCAGAATTGACCACGTCGGACGGCATGCGTACCGTAGTGCCAATGGTAGGTGCCGTCATAGAACACGAGAAAGCGAGGCTGTCATGGAGACAACGGAGCTGGTGCTGCAGACGATGCGCGAGGCTGGCATGCCGCTGAATGCGGGCAAGATCGCGGAGCTGAGCGGGCTCGATCGCAAGGTGGTCGACAAGGCGATGAAGGAGCTCAAGAAGACCGGCGACATCGTGTCGCCCGTGCGCTGCAAGTGGGAGCCTGCCGAGAAGTAGACAAACTGTCTCATAGACCAGCCGAAGCCGACCATTGGGGACGATTCCCCTTGGTCGGCTTCGGCCAAGTTGGCCTCACCTTATGCAAGCGCGCGCCAACGCGCAGCCTTTTCGGGATTGGCAGGCACATCGGGCGTGCCCACCTCGCACCAGTCGGCCAGCGCTGCCATCATCTCGCAAAACTCAGGGGCAGTCAGGCTCTGCCGGTAGGCATCGAGCATGCCGTCCCTGTCCCCCAGTGCCATGTCAGCAGCACCGTTGTCCACGGCGCAGTCGAGCCAATAGAGCGCCGCAAGGTCGTTCTCCTCGAGGCCGGCACCAGAGTTGTAGAGCACCGCCAGGTAGTACTGCGCATATCCGTCGTTGCCAAACTCCGCGGCCGCACGGAACACCTTTGCCGCCTCGACGTACGCCCCCTTGTTCGCAAGCGTGCTGGCAATCGCAAAGAGCCCGCTGCCAACCTCCTTGCGCTGGTCAGATGCCTCCGGATAGACGCGCGTCACAAAGAAGGCCATCTCCGCATACAGGTCTGCGGGCCTTCTCTCGCCGATGTCTTCAAGGAGATAATCGAACATGCATTTGCGGCAGAGCTTGGCAGCACGCTCGTTGCCCAGTAGCTCAGCCTGGTGGAACAGCCTTGCGGCCTCCATGAAGTCCCGCCTGACTCCCAGGCCACGCGCATAGAAGCTTCCGAGGTTATAGAAGGCGGCCTCGTTTGGCTCGAGCTTCAGGATGCTCGCAAAGGCCTCGGTCGCAGACTCGTAGTCCGCTGCGTCAAGCGCAACCTGCCCGAGCATGAGAAGCGACTGCACGGCCTCATCTTGGCTTATCGGCTCGTCGTGATGGTGCGACGCGTGATCGTGACCATGGTGATGGTGCCCCTCGTGCTCATGATGGGACTCCCCCTTCACGTGGGCGTCCGCATTCGCATGCCCCTCCCAAGTCTCAGCAGTCTCCATAGCACCCCTCCGCGCCTGATAGTCGTCACAGTGCGTCATTATAGGCAAACCCGCCGACCGACGAGACCCGTCCGTTCAGCTTGGACGATTGCCAATTTTGTCATGAAAGTGCAAAGCGACCGTCAACCCAATGGGCTTATTGAATGGATTCGATGGGCCTCCTTATCATCATTTTGCTTCTACGGCGCGTTACATGTCAGAAATAACCACAGTTCGGGAGCTGTTTATCGTCGTCAAACCAACCATGACGTTCTCTTTACGTTGCATTGATTGAACTTGGGGAGCATGGTGAAGCATCCATGCCTTTATGCACTTTGGCCTTGGTTGGAACCCATCGATGCGGTTGGTGCGTTTCCGTATAAAAGGTTCGGCGCGCTGGCATGTACGACACACAGGTAAAGGAGCGCATGTATGAGCAGAGTACGTCACATAGAGAATCAGTTCTTTGACAAGTTCGCCGAGCTGGCCCACGAGGTGGCCGCATGCGCCGAGACCTTCGACACCCTCGTGAAAACCTGGCCTGCCTCCAAAGGCGAAATCGCCAAGGTGAAGGATTACGAGGTCAAGTGCGACGCCATCATGCGCGAGACGCTCACGCTGCTGGAGAACTCCTTCATCACCCCGTTCGACCGCGAGGATATCAACCATCTGGTGCGCGAGCTCGACCACATCGCCGACGGCATGGACAACGTGTCCGCACGCTTCGACCTCTATGACATCGACAGGATGAGGCCTGAAGCGGTGCAGATGGCCGAGCTCATCCTGCGTGCCTCCCGCGAGCTGTCAGACCTCTTCGACCACTTCGAGAACTTCAAGAAGGATCCCACCGTGCGCGAGAAGATGCACACCGTCGGGACCATCGAGGACGAGGGCGACACCGTCTCGCGCCAGGGCCTGGCCAACCTCTTCCGTGACACCACGGACGCCATCGAGGTGATCAAGTGGAAGTCGCTCATTGACACCCTGGAGAACACGGTCGACTCCTGCAAGGCAGTGGCCAATGTCGTTCGCAGCGTGCTGGTGAAAAATGCTTAGCCCACTTCTGCTCTGCGTGCTCGCAGCAGCCATCGTCTTCGAGTTCATCAACGGCTTCCACGACACGGCCAACGCAATCGCCACCACCGTCTACACGAGGGCCCTGCCCCTGCGTGTGGCCATCCTCATGAGCGCGACCATGAACTTCATCGGCGCCCTCATGAGCGAGAAGGTGGCCATGACCATCGCCCACGGCCTGGTCAACGTGTCACTGGAGCTCTACGTCATCCTTGCGGCGCTCATCGGTGCCATCATCTGGGACCTTTTCACGTGGTGGTTCTCCATCCCCTCGAGCTCCAGCCACGCGCTCATCGGCAGCCTGATCGGCGCCACCATGGTCTTCACCAGCAGCCTCGACACCGTCATGTGGGACGGCGTGCTCATGAAGGTAGTCATTCCACTGTTCACCTCTCCCCTCGTGGGCATGGCCCTGGGCTTCTCGGTCATGCACCTGGTCTTCGAGCTCTTTGCCAACTGGCATCCGTCGAAGGCGAACGCCTTCTTCCATAAGGCGCAGATCTGCTCGTCGATGTTCATGGCCTACAGCCACGGCAACAACGACGCCCAGAAGACCATGGGCATCATCACGCTCGCCATGATCGGAGCTGGCCTGCTGCCCGAGGGCTCGGGCGTTCCCACGTGGGTAAAGATCATGTGCGCATTCACCATGGCCATGGGAACCTCCATCGGAGGCGGACGCATCATGAAGACCGTGGGTAGTGGCGTGACCAAGCTCGAGCCGGTCATGGGCTTCGTCTCGGAGTTCTCGTCTGCAGTGGCCATCGAGACGATGACGGCACTCGGAGCGCCAGTCTCGACGACGCAGGTCCTCACCACCTCGGTCATGGGCACTGGCTCCGCGCGCGGCGCAAAGAAGGTCAAGTGGGGCATGGCGGGCAGCATCTTCACGGCCTGGGTGGTGACCCTGCCGGCAACGATGCTCCTCGGCGGTCTCTGCGCGCTTATCATCGGAGCGATCCTCTAGGACAGAGTCGCTGCGGCAATCTGTAGCCCGGAACACATGAAAGGGCTGGCCAGTTATGCAAACGCTGGCCAGCCCTCATTCTTATTGCCTGCGTGTCAGCCGATGAATGGTGCGGAGCGGGCGGTGGAGCCTGGCCTATCGCCTAGAGCCTGACCAGACCGCAATCGGTGCCATAGACGTAGATCTGGCTTGGCCCCTGCAAGGGGAACTCCGCACGCGCCTCCTGCTCGGGATAGAGGCGCTTGATGCGGACGAGGTCATCGCCCACGCAGGCGATGAACAGCAGGTGGTCGCCCTTGCTCATGGGATGGGCGACATGGACGCGCTGGCAGCCGTCCGCGACCTCCACCGCGGCCTTGAGGGCACCATCGTTTCGCAGCGCCACCAGGGGCTGGAGCACGTTCCCACAGCAGTTGACCGTCGCCTCCCCCATCGACCACACGATGTTGCCGCAGCTTGGACAGACGTGGAAGACGCTCCTTCTGCAGTTTGCCGAGACGTTCTGGTTCTCCGCGCTACGCCACCGCTTGAGCGTGGGGAGCACCGCCCCCATGAAGGAGACCGCCTCCTCCTGCGTGTAGCCGGTGGCCTCCATGAGGTAGGGAACGTTTCGCTCGACGATCTCGTCCAAGCCGCTGCTGGTGAACTCGCCGTCGCGATAGCACCAACCGCAATAGTCATGGTTCTCCGAGCCGTCGGCATTCGTGCCGACAGGCATGTTCGGCACGTCAAAGGGGGTCCCGCAGCACTGGCAGACCGGCGCGTCGGGCAGTTCGAGCAGCTCGGTGACGGGTACTCCCAGCGCGCCAGCCAGCATCCGCCTCATGTCGATGCCCGGCTCGCTGTCGCCGTTCTCCCAGCGGCTCACTGCCTGGCGCGTCACGTAGACCCGCGCCGCGAGCTGGCTCTGCGTCAGCCCCGCTCGCTTGCGGGCAGAAAGGATGGCGTCACAGACCTTCATTCGAGTCTCCCCTCGTCGGATAGCCACATGGTAGGGTTCATGCGCGCCGCCTGTCACGCAATAGCTGATTGCGCTGGTAGATTGGATCTAGCCAGCATGCCCTCACTGACGGCACGTCACCTCCGCCGTGACGGATTGGCAGAGGCGGTGCGCCGCGACCAACGACGCACCACCTCCGACGTGCTGGGTCTTCGAATCCCGAGCCGGTAGTCGTGGGATGGCTCCCGACGAGTGCTACCTGCGCCTGAGCACCACGGCTATGGTGTTCAGGCAGTCGAGCGCACCTGCCTCGACGGCAGCGCGGTCGCCCGCGGTGTACTCGCTGTCACAGGAGAGCCAGTCTGCCCACGCCTCGCGCGTGCAGGACATCTCGTGCATGTCCACGATCTCCACGCCATCGGTCTGCGAGAAGTTGTCGCGCCACCAAGCGATGTCGTGCATGTAGTCGAGCTGCTCGGGGGTCCAGGACTCGAGCAGACACGCAGGCAGGTCGTCGTGGCAATCGCGCACCATACCAGGGATGGCAAAGAGGAGCCCGCCGCCCCGCTTCACGAGCGGTAGCAGGTGCGTGCCGAGGTAGCTGGGGTCACGACCGAAGTAGTTGTAGGAGTCGACGCTCACTATGGCATCGAAGAAGTCGCTCGCGAAGGGCAGTGCCGTCGCGTCGGCCTTGAGGGGTACGATCCGTCGGTTGGTGAGCCCGCACCCCTCGAAGAAGCGCATGTTGTCGGATGGGTCGCTCCACAGGTCGGCAGCGTACACGACAAGCCCGCACTCGCGCGCCATGAGGGCGCTCGTGAGTCCGGCACCGCTGCCGAGGTCGAGCACGATAGATCCCGCCGGGATGTCGGCGCAGCTGAGCAGCTCCTCGCAGAGCTTGAGTGGGTTGGGCCCCATGCTGCGGGCGCGCATGATGGATATGGGGAAGGAATGTGCCTTCGGGAAGTCCATGGTCTTTCCTGTTCTGTGAGAATCCGTAACGTGTGCAGGGATTCGGAACGCAACAGACCGCAGGCACTGCACGTGCCTCTTTTCAGGCTCGGTTGTGGCGTTCCCTACAGAACAATGACCAAAAAGACATCCCCTTGGATGACCGTTGCCACGAGGCCCCATGCCTCGCGCTAGGGAAATCATACCATGGCAAAGCTGGACCTTTGGTCGCCGTCCGCTACGGTGCGCTCGGCGGTTAGCCCTTGCCTCGCCATCCCGTTCGCGGTATTAGGCATTGACCGCGATTCTGGATGGAGTGATGAGGATGGTTGCGACGTTGGGTTTCCCCTTGTCCTCGGCTGGCACCGATGCGCTGTTGCGCACCGTAAACCAGCAGCTCGGGATAGCCGGCCTCTCGATCACGCACGAAGAGGCACGGATGTTGGCACAGAGAAGGGCAGAGACCCTGGCCGACACCGAGCGCGTGGAGTTTGGCACGCCGGCCTTGGCGATGGTGACCGAAGCCGTCGCGACGTCGCCGTGCCTTGTCCGCAGCGACACCGCGCACGTGCTCGCAGACCTGCAGGACGCCTTCTATGCCTTGCGGGACGAGCTGCCCGTTGACGTGCCGGATGCCGAGATCGCAGAGGCGCTGCGCGGGTGGCTGGACGCGTGGGGCGATGCGGCTGGAGCGGCGGAGGCATCCGCCGAGGAGGTGATGGCCTTCTCGCCCGAGTACGTCAGGGCGCAGGAGGTCTCTGGCGATACGTATCGCATCGTCGACGACGAGGGCCGCGTATATGCGTTCGACCCTGCCGAGTGGGACTATGACGAGCAGGCCGATGGATGGTACGGCGAGAGGTGGGTCGATGGCTGGAACGATTAGCGCCCGTGACGCGGACGTCGAACGTGCTCGAAGCGGCTTTGCACTACTCGTCACCCATGTGGCCGAGCTCTACTGCATGGGCGGGTGCTCGTCAGTCTCTGCATACGAGGCCCACGAGCTCGCACAGTCGGCGGCCTACGTGCTCGGCATTGCAGACGCAACGCCGGACGAGGCAGCCTTCGTCCTCAACGCAGGCGACCCCATCGCCCTATGGCACGAGGGGCTCGCCGCACTCGACGCCCGCGTGGATGCCGCACTCCGGATGCGGAGCGAGGTCATCGCCGTCATGCCTCCCATTCGCAACGTGTCCCTGCGAGACACGCTGGTGAGCCTGGGAGACTTGCGCAGATGCTACGACAC
>CAMYZR010000032.1 GCA_947303905.1 uncultured Atopobiaceae bacterium | reverse complement strand
CCGGCAGCCCCGCAGCTTCTTGGAGACAGGGGCCAGGTACCTGTTTGGCTGGTTAGAGCGAGGCGCCTAGGCGGTACGCCTCCTCCACGTAGCCGCTTGCCTTGGTCATGCCAGGCGTTCCGCAGCCGTATCCCAACACCATTCCCTCGTCGCGCAGATGCAGGTAGCGCACGAGCGTGTGGTAGTGCGCTGCCAGCGCCTCGAAGGTCCAGTCGTCCGCGTTCCACGCAACCGTGAGCAGCGCGGAGCGCAGCCGCTTGCCCGTGATGGAGGAGTTGGCCGAGCAGAACCTGTCGATGACGGTCTTGAGCTGGGCGGTCATGCCGTAGTAGTAGAGCGGGGTGGCCAAGACGAGCATGTCTGCCGAGAGAATCTGCCGACGGAGCACGTCCATGTCGTCGTGCTGGACGCAGGGCCCCTCGTACCCGCACGCCACGCATCCCGTGCAAGGGGCGATGCTCAGACGGCAGACGTCGACCACCGTCACCTTGTGACCAACCTCACGCGCACCGCGGCAAAAGCCATCCACGAGCAGGGAGGTCGAGCCATGGACGTTGGGGCTTGCCTGCAGAACGAGAATGTTCATGTGCGCTCCCTACAGACCGAGCTCGCGCATCCAGCCAGCCAGTGAGGCGGCTGACTCGCCTGCGGAGAGGCGCTTGCCGTCCTTGACCGTCGCGCCAGGGCAGATGGAGCGGAAGCGCTGGGGCGCACGGCCGAGGCCGCTGCCGCCACTCGTCGCGAAGGGGACGATCGTCTTGCCGGAGAAGTCATGTGCCTCAAGGAAGGTGTCGATGATGCGCGGCTCCACATACCACCAGACGGGGAAGCCGACGAAGACGGTGTCGTAACCATCAATGTTGCCCGCATCCGCAAGCTCGGGACGCGCGGACTCGTCATTCATCTCGACGGAGCTGCGGCTGCGCTTGTTGTTCCAGTTGAGGTCTGCCGCCGAGTAGGGAACGGCGGGACGAATCTCGAAGAGGTCCGCATCGGCCGCCTGTGCAAGTGCCTTGGCTGCACGGGCCGTGGTACCAGTTGCCGAGAAGAATGCGACAAGTGTGCGTGCCATAGGAGTCTCCAATTCTTCGAATGGTCTTGGCTATTATGCTAGTCCCGCAGATGACCTATAACAAATGCTTTCTTTGCAGCTTTATCTATGCATGTACGTTATTGATAGCGCGCGTACGAGAGGGTTTTGCCTTCCAGCAGCTACGCGATTGCGACGATTTTCATGTCCTCTACGTAAGCGGGTACCTCAAACTCGATTGACGGAAAGAGTTCTCCCTGTTGATGCTTTCAAATTTGCGAGTTTGAGGTACCCGCTTACGTAGACAAGGGTGAAAACCAGGCTACCGCTTGCTTCACACACTAGACCTTCTCGAAGGCGAGGCGTGGAAAGCGGTCCTCGTACACATAGATGGTGCCGCAATGCACAAAGCCCAGCTTACGGAGAAGATTCTGCATGACACGATTGTCCTCGTGCGTGTCGATGCGCAGGTGCCCGCACTGCTCGTAGGCCCACTCGATGCAGAACTGCCCGATGCCGCGCACGCTTCCGTCGCTAGCGATACGGTGAACCACGCCGTAGGGTCCATCGGCAAGCCAGGCACCGTCGTCAATCTCGGCGTACGTCGGCTCCACGTCCAGACCTTGGTCAAAGAAGAACACACCGACCACGGAGCCCTCGTGCTCGCACACATAGCCCTTTCCCTGGGCGATGTCCTGATGGATAAGCCCTTCGGGTGGCCAGTTGGTCGGTCCCCATTGGTTGGGGTTGCCCGTCCGCACCATGAACTCGCGTGCGTACGCGTAGATCTGCATGATGCGCTCGACATCTTGCTCCATGGAATGTCTGATGTGCATGGCCCTCCCCCGTTCGCATCGTCAGGCGACCAAACCATGGTATCCAATACGCCCTTCGCACGATTGCAAACCGCGTTCCAAGGTATGACAGTTCTGGCAAGTTGCCTTTTTGGCTACCATGCAAGAGAGCGCAACTCAAGGAGGCGCCCATGAAGGCCATCTTTCTCGACATAGACGGCGTCATCGCCACGCCGACGAGCGTACGCCTCAACTACCTGCTGGGGCGCGGGCCTGACACGCAGTGGTACGACCTCGTGGCGCTCACCTACGTGGGACGGCTCGTGCGCGAGACAGGTGCCAAGGTGGTGCTGAGCTCCAACTGGCGTCAGGACCTCAACCGCGGAAACGAGCTGGTGGAGGCCATCATGGCCAACCTCTATCGGCAGCTCGAGGAGGTTGGCGCGCCGGTCTATGACACCACGCCCATCGACTACGACACCGATCGCTCGGGGGAGATTGGCGCATGGCTCGCCGCGCATCCCTGCGAGGCTTACGTCATCATCGACGACCTCGCCCGCTTCGATGACCACCCCGAGGTGGCAGACGGGCACCTTGTGCGTATCGAGGAGAGCGACGGCATGCGCTACCAGCACTTCTATCAGGCACGAGACATTCTTGGCATAGAGGGACAGACCGCGTAGGGAGGGCGATCCATGGAAGTCAAGGCATGGGAGTACGACGAGTTTCCGGCATTCGACGAGGAGATCGAGGGGGCCATCTGGCTCGACACCACCGGTGACGAGATGGGCGTGCGCTACATCCCCAACGTGGAGTACGAGTGCGTGGATGGGGTAAGCCGCGTGCTGCAGATCCTAGTTCCCAACTCCCGCAACGCCAAGGCCCCTCGCCCCGGCGAGCGCCCCGCCTCGCGCGACTACCCCTGCATCGTCTACGTGCAGGGCTCGGCCTGGATGCGCCAGGACGTGTACGGCAACCTGCCTGGGATTGCCCGTCTCGCTGACCGCGGCTACGTGATTGCCGTCGTGCAGTACCGCGACAGCTCGGTGACCAGCTTCCCCGCACCGGTGCAGGATGCGCGCAATGCCGTGCGCTTCATGCGCGTTCACGCGCAGGAGTACGGCGTTGACGCAGCGCGCATGACCGTGATGGGCGACAGCTCGGGCGGGCACACCGCCGTCTATGCGGGCATCATGCACGACGACGACACCGAGGCAAACCTCTTCCCTGGCACGTCCGCTGAGGTCAGCTGCATCGTCAACTACTACGGGTCGACCGACCTCACCTTTGACGACTCCAACCCTTCGACGCCCAACCACAACCTGCCCGACTCGCCCGAGGGCATGGAGATGGGTGGCATCAACCTGCGCGAGGACCAGGCCGCGCGCGAGCTGCTCACGGTGCGCTGCAACATCGACGAGAGCACGCAGATAGCGCCGGTCTTCAACGCACATGGCACCAAGGACCGCACCGTCAACACGCGCTGCAGCGTGCTGCTCCATCAGAAGCTGGTGGAGACAGGACACGAGAGCTACCTCTACCTGCTGCGAGGTGCCGACCACGGCGGCCCGGAGTTCTGGACGCCCCAGATGCTCGACCTCGTGGACGCGTTCATCCAGAAGCACCTGGAGTAACCGACCAAAAGGAACCTACGTGAGAGCTCGCAGCGCCAGCGCGGTCACGGCAGGGCACCATGCGGTGAAGTCCTGCGGCCGCTCGGTCAGCTGCGCCACCAGCTCGTCGGCACCCATCCAGCCAACTTCAGACACCTCGGAGGGGTCGGCGGAAACCGGTCCGTCGTAGACACCCACAAACACGTGGTCAAGCTCGTACTCCGTGAGACCGTTGTCAAACGCCACCCGATACACAAACGTCCCCACCTCGCGGTAGGCTACGCCTCGAACACCGAGCTCCTCCTCAAGACGGCGCGGGACTGCCTCGTCAAGCTCCTCTCCAACACGAGGATGCGAGCAGCACGAGTTGCTCCAAAGCCCTCCCGAGTGGTACTTGCCCTCTGCGCGCCGTGCGAGAAGCACCTCTGTGCCCGTGGACCCAGAACGCGTGAGCACGACTGAGAACGCGCGGTGGAGCAGGCCTTTCTGGTGGCATGGCAGCTTGCCGGCCTCGCCAACAGGCCTGTCGAGAAGGTCTACCAGTATGAGCTTGTCCTCCGTCATGGGCGATTCCCCTCATACGCCTCACACGCCGCATCGGCCGCCGCCAGGCAGTTGCGATACAGCTCCTCGAACTGCTCCGGTGCGGCGTGGTCGATGTGGATGCCCGCGACCACGGACACCGGCTCTCCCACCATAGCCGAACAGGTCCTCATGCCCGATCATCTCCCATGGGCGAAAGTACTCGCACCCAAGCCCGAATTGCAGCGGCACCTTGCCAACCGCGCGGTCGACCTGGTCCATGGTAGTCTCGAAGCCATTGTAGAAGGTTAGCATGAGCGGATGGTCACGCACCCGTCCTCGCAAGACACGGAAGCAGGAACCGAGTTATCAGGTGGCTGTAGGGCGCTACGAGGCAATCTCCAGGTATTCAGACGCACTTACAGCACGAATCTTGCTCTTTGCAAAAGCTGTCTTGTCGCGCGTGATGATGAAGTCAGCCCCGTTCAGCTCGGCACTGGCACGGACGATGCCATCCTTAAAGTCAGGCTCGTTCGAGCGTTTGGCCGCGTCCAAGACCTCGGCATCCACGGGAGCAACGACGAGCAGCCCCATCAGCTTGTCAACGACATTGCGAGCCCAAGGCTCCCCGTGAATCTTTGTTGCGATGTAGTACACGTCCTTGAATGAGAGGGCGCAGGCCATACCAAACTCTCCGTTGCCACTGCAGAGGTTGACAACCTCACGTGCGGCATCGGTGCCAGGCCTTCCAGACAGCACCGCGTCCAGCATGACATTGGTGTCAATCAGCAGGCGATACATGCAGATCGCCTCCCTCAAAGTGGCGCTCTTCCTCGAGCATGTCGTCGACCATCATGTCCCTGATATCCTCGTCGGTAAGATTGACAGCCCACTCGGGCAGTGGCGGAGCGGAGGAGACGAACTCCATGAAGTCCTGGAAGCGCCTGCGTTGCTCCTCGAAGGCCTCTTCCTGCTGCTTCGTGGACGGCAGCTCCCCCGTCAGGTAGATGTTGACCCACACGTCCTTGATGACGTCTGCCGTCGTCTTGCCCGCACGCTCGATGATGCGGTCCACCCTACGTTTGACTTCCTCGTCCACACGTCCAGCCACAACGACCGTAGACATGGCGCCTCCTTGTGTTTACGTGTTTACAGGATTGTACACGGAGACGCCACGGATAGCTACTCGCGCGACGTGGCCGCCCATGTGCTGGGATTCAGCCGAATCTATGCCACGGGCACCGCAACAAGACGGCCTGACAGGCGCGCACGTCGGGCTTATGGCCTAGCCCAAGGCCACGTCCAGCGCCATCATCAGCGTGAAGCCGACGGCAAACATCAGCACGCCGGTGTGCGAATGCTCGCCCTCGGCCATCTCGGGCACCAGCTCCTCCACCACCACGTACATCATGGCGCCTGCCGCAAAGCCCAGAAGGTAGGGCAGAAACGGTACGAGATGCGTGGCAAAGACGATGGTCAGTACGGCACCGAGCGGCTCGACCACACCCGACAGGAAACCTCCCAAGAAGGCCTTTGCCTTGCTGGAGCCCTCGGCGCGCAGCGGCAGCGAGATGATTGCGCCCTCGGGGAAGTTCTGGATGGCAATGCCCAGAGCCAAGGCCATGGCCCCAGCCAACGTGATGTTTGACGCCCCGCTCATCCAACCGGCGAAGACGACTCCCACCGCCATGCCCTCCGGGAAGTTGTGCAGCGTGACCGCAAGCACCATCAGCGTGGTGCGCGCGAGCTGGGTGGAGGGACCCTCGGGCGCATCCTCACCCAGATGCAGGTGAGGAATCACGTGGTCGAGCGCCAAAAGAAAGAGCATGCCCAGCCAGAAGCCCACCGTGGCGGGTATGAAGGCGAGCTTGCCCCATGCCTCGCTCGCCTCCATCGCAGGGACGAGCAGACTCCACACGCTTGCCGCCACCATCACACCGGCTGCGAAGCCGGTAAGTGCACGCTCGACCTCGGTCGACAGCTGGTCGCGCATGAAGAAGACCAGTGCGGATCCCAGCGTGGTTCCCGCAAAGGGAATCAGCAGACCAGCTAGCACTTCGTAGGGCATAGTCGCTCACCTCCCTATGCGTCCGACGCCTTTTCCTCGTCGCACTGTCTGCGCAAGGTACGAAGAAACACCTCGCAGGCACGGGAAAGCGGCTGGTAGCGCTTCCACAACAGGTGCGACCCCACCGTCGGCAGGCCTTCGATGGGCACGAAGGCAAAGGGAGTCCCCTCGCCCGTGAGCACGATACCGTCAAGGCAGACCGCCACGCCCACGCCGCGCTCCACCAGAAGGGACGCGTTGAACAGCAGCGTGTAGGTAGCAACGACGTCAAAGTTCTCCTCCTCGAAGAAGGACGAGGTAGAGCTGCTGCCCGCCGTGCTCTGCGAGCTGACGATGAGACGGCGTTCGCGCAGGTCATCGAGCACAAGCGACGGGCGGTCGGCAAGCGGGTCGTCGCGACGCATGAGCAGACCCCAGTGGTCGGACCAGGGCATCTCGATGGCATCGAACGCACTGCTTGGCTCATGGCCCATTATCAGGCCAAAGTCCAGCAGGCCCTTGTCCACGCGCTCGAGCACGTCATTGCCGTTGCCTGAGTAGAGATGCAGGTGAATGCCAGGATGCTCCTCGGCCAGCCGAGCCGCGACCTCGGCGATGATGCCAACCACCTGCGACTCTCCCCCGCCGACCCACACGTCGCCCTCGACCTGCGCGGCAGGCGTACGAATCTCGAGCTCGGTTCGGTCAGCCAGCGAGACGATCTCGTCGGCGCGCTTGCGCAAAAGCACGCCCTCGTCGGTAAGCGTCACGCCACGCGCCTCGCGCACCAGAAGCTCGCAGCCCAGCTCGCGTTCGAGCTCGGCAAGCTGACGCGAGAGAGCCGGCTGTGTGATATGCAGGGAACGTGCGGCCCGTGTGACGTTCCCCTCGCGGGCAACGGCTAGAAACGAACGGAGGGTCTTGAGTTCCATGGCAGTCTCCTATCGATGCATCCTATGCATCAGGATACGCCAATCATGCACCCAAGGTGTAGCACCAGGCGCAGGGAGGCCGTTCACCAAGGGTGACGCAAGACCGATCTCCCGCAGGATTACTTTCTGAGCGCAAGCAGGCGTCGCGTGAGGTCGATACCACCCACCGAGGCAACCGTCACTCCGACAGCAATGCAAAACGGCTTCATGAGCACCTGACATTGCGCACTCGCGCCGTCGCAGAGACTGATGAGCAACCCTGGCGTAGCTGCGATGAGCAGCCCCACAAGCGCTGCGGCGAGCGAGAGTCCGCGACGCTCCCCTTCGTCCAGTTCGAACACGCGCACGACGGAGAGCACGCCCAAGACCGCATCCATCCCCAGCACCGCGCGATTATGCCCAGAAGCAGGTGCGTGCCTCGTCACCGTGAGGCTGACAAGGACCGGCAAAGGTGTTGAGACCAACCGCCAGCAGCACGGTGAGCACGAGAAGGATGACGCCCACGACGGGGGCTGGCTTTGACGTGTTCACGACGCTCTCCTCACGCGACGCTAATGGGCCCGTGCAATCTGCATGCACGGGCCCATCTTACGGCATCTTCGGCTGCTCCTGCCTGGCTACTCCTTCTTGCCAGTTACCTCCTCGACCACAGCCATGGCGTTGAGGCTGCGCGGGTAGCCGATGAGCGGCACGTTGTTGCTCACGACCTTGATCAGGAACTCGCGGTCGTTGCCACACTGGACGTTGCCCGCCGTGTGCGCACGCAGCTGTGGCTCGCAGCCACCCTGCGCCGCGATGTAGCAGAAGGTGCACATCTCGCGCTCGGGAATGGTCAGGCCGCCGCGGGTGTAGTAGTCACCGAAGCAATTCTTGACCAGCCACTGCGCAATCCAGGGGTAGTCAGGGTTGCCCCGGTCCTTGTAGCCATGCATCTGCTCGCCGAAGCAGGCGACCTGGGCCTGCTCGCCGCCCTCGTAGCGGCTCTCCTCGGTGGGCTCGGTCGTGGCGCGCGGCTCGTCGGAGACCACGATGCCCTGCTCGGCAAAGACCTCGTTCACGGCCTTGAGGAAGGGGTACACGCGACCGATGCCCAGATAGGCGACCGCCTGGTAGACGATCTCCTTGACGGTCTCGGGCTCCACGCTCATGCGGACGGCCGCCGGCACCATCACGCGGAACTCGTCGACGCCCTGGCAGCCCAGCAGCGTGGCAAGCCAGCAGATGAAGCGGGTGCGCTCGGGCAGGTCGATGTCGCTCACCACGTCGTCAAAGGTGAAGTTGGCAAAGCGCTCCACGAACTCGGGGTCGGTGCCGATGAGTCCCGGGGTGCCACCGGGATACATGCGGTCGTAGTAGGCGCGAGCGTTGTCGGTAAGCTGTGCTTTGTAAGCCATGGTCGGTCCCTCCCTGTTGAATGCAGCTTCTACTCGAAGTGTGCCGCAACCTTCTCCAGCGTCTCGATGATGGGCAGGTGCTGGGGGCACATCGCCTCGCACTGCCCGCACGCGATGCACTCGCTCGCGCGGCCGAACTCCTCCGTCAGCTTGTCGTAGTTGGTGAAGTTGATGGTCCAGCCCTTGTGCTCGAGGTCGTCGCGCATGTCCTCGTTATACAGCGAGAAGTACTCGGGGATACAGATGTGCATGGGGCAGCCGTCGGTGCAGTAGTGGCAGGCGGTGCATGCGATAGCCGTCTGGTCGTTGATGATCTCGGCCACCTTGAAGCAGGCGTCGCGTTCGGCCTCGGTGAGCGGCTTGAAGTCGTCCATGTAGGAGAGGTTGTCCTGCATCTGGGCCAGGTTGCTCATGCCGGAGAGCACGCACATCACACCGGGCAGGCTTGCCACGAAGCGGATGGCCCAGCTAGCGATGGAGAGCTCTGGGTCGAGTGCGCGCAGCAGCGCCTCGCCCTCGGCGGGCACGTTGGCGAGCGTGCCACCCTTGATCGGCTCCATCACGACGACCGGCTTGCCGTGCCTCTGTGCCACCTCATAGCAGGCACGGCTCTGGATCCACTCGCTCTCCCAGTCGAGGTAGTTGATCTGCAGCTGGACGAACTCCATCTCTGGATGCTTGGTGAGAATCTCGTCCAGGAGCTGGGGGTTGTCGTGGTAGGAGAAGCCCACGTGCCTGACGAGGCCGGCGGCCTTCTTCTCGAGCAACCAGTCGAAGCAGTCGAACTTCTCGTAATGCGGATAGCTGCTCTCCTCGATGCCGTGCAGCAGGTAATAGTCGAAGTAGCCAGCACCGGTCTTCTCGAGCTGCTGGTTGAACACCTCGTCGCGGCCCTCGAGGCTGCTGAAGAAGCCGTTGTGCAGCTTGGTCGCCAGCGTGAAGCTCTCGCGCGGATAGCGGTCGACCAGCGCCTCCTTGGCAATGTTCTCGCTGACAAAGCCGTTG
>CAMYZR010000031.1 GCA_947303905.1 uncultured Atopobiaceae bacterium | reverse complement strand
CCTACCTGCACTGATGGGAGTCTGACTACCTCATCTACCACGAGCTGTACGACGAGATGCCGCCGCAGGACCCCCACGCGCCCTCCGCCGCAGCCTTTACGCTGCTTGCGGCCGAGCATGCGCAGCTGCGGAAGGCAAAGCGCTCCCCGCGAATCGAAAACAAGGCCGTCGAAGGGTCTGCCCCCTCCGCCCAGGAGCTCTACCAGGCCCTAAGCGACGCATCCACCTATCACCTGAGCACGGCTCGCCTGGCCAAGGACGAGCCAGAGCTGGTGGCAGCCGTTGCCTGCGACGTGTTTGAGGCGCTCGTCATGCACTGCTCCAAGCGCCGCAAGACCGACTACGTGGAGGGCCTCTTTGGCTATGCCTCGCGCGAGGCCTATGCGATGTTCTCTGCGGCCGTCTTCCACAAGGCGGAGCCCCACGCCGACTGCACCGTACGCGTAAGCGACATCGTGACCTACGTCTGCAAGGACGGACGGTGGAGCAAGCAGTGCGCCATCGACGCCCGTGGTCGCAACTCCGAGCTTGGCCTTGCGCTGCATGCGGTGGACTTCGAGCTCCGCCAACAGCTGGACTACTCCTATCCGCTCAAGGAACGCGAGTGCCCCAAGTACCTGCGCAAGATCGTGAGCGATGCCGTGACGCGCAGGCTCGCTGAGCGCGAGGAGGCAAAGCGGCGGCGCATCACCATCGACCGCAGCAAGCTCACGGGCATCCGCGCTGCCGCAGCCCTGACGCAGGAATCGCTGCTCACCGACGACGAGCGCTCCGAGGTGGAGGTCACGCCCGTCGAGCCACCCATGAGCGTGCCCGTGGTTCCGACACCCGTCAAAAGCGCCCCGAAACCCGTGACAAGCGAGCCCTCTCCCACCGCGCCGGCGCCCGTCGCACCCGCACCTGCGGTCGCAAGCGCCACGCCCGCAGCCACAGACGGCCCCTTCACCTCGCTCGAGCTGCGCTTTCTCACCGGGATGCTCGAGGGGACGCCAGTCTCCCAGCTGCTTGCACCCACCGACCCGTTTGCGTCGGTGGTTGTTGATAGTATCAACGAGAAGTTCTTCGACCTTATCGGTGACGCCGCCATCGAGTTCGACGGCGACGAGCCGTGCATCATAGAGGACTACCTAGAAGACGTCAGGGAGGTCTTGCCATCATGACCCAGCCCCAGCAGAAGGTGCCCAAGCGCATCGCATCGGTCATCATCAACTCACTCAAGGGCGGCGTCGTGCCGCGTGTCGGCCTCCCCTACATCACGGTCGGCCGCGAGGCAGAGATCGCCGCACTCCTGCACGACCTCGAGCTCGTAGCCGACGGCGGAGCCTCCTTCCGCTTCTTGGTCGGACGCTACGGCAGCGGCAAGAGCTTCCTTCTGCAGACCATCCGCAACCACGCCATGGGCAGGGGCTTTGTAGTCGCTGACGCCGACCTTACTCCCGAGCGCCGCCTACACGGCACCAAGGGACAGGGTTTGGCTACGTATCGCGAGCTGATCGGTAACCTCTCCACCAAGACGCGCCCCGAGGGCGGCGCTCTCACGCTCGTGCTCGAGCGCTGGATCTCAAACGTGCAGGCGCAGGTAGCCATGTCCTCCGGCCTCGCCGCAGACGACCCGGCCTTTGCAAACGAGGTCGAGCGGGCCATCATGGCGCAGATCCAGCAGTTGCAGGAACTGGTGCACGGCTTCGACTTCGCGCGGCTGCTCACGCTGTACTGGCGCGCGCATCTCGAGTCGGACGACGAGACAAAGGCCAACGTCATCCGCTGGTTCCGCGGCGAGTACCGCACCAAGACCGAGGCACGTGCGGACCTCGGGGTGAATATCGTCATCACCGACGACGACTGGTACGACTATCTCAAGCTCTTTGCGAGCTTCTTCAAGGGGGCCGGCTACGAGGGCTTGGTCATTCTCGTCGACGAGCTGGTCAACCTGTACAAGATCCCCAACGCGGTCAGCCGTCAGTACAACTACGAGAAGATCCTCACCATGTACAACGACACCCTTCAGGGCAAGGCGCGCTACCTGGGCATCATCATGAGCGGAACCCCGCAGTCCATCGAGGACCGCAGGCGTGGCCTCTACTCCTACGAGGCACTGCGCTCGCGCCTCACGCAGGGGCGCTTCGCCAGCGAGGGCCTCGCGGATCTGCTCGCACCGGTCATCCGCCTGCAACCGCTCACCTACGAGGAGCTGCTCGTGCTCACCGAGAAGCTCTCGGACATCCACGCAGGGCTCTTTGGCTACGAGCGCACCATCACCGAGGACGATCTGGTCACGTTCCTGCAGCTGGAGTTCGATCGCGTGGGAGCGGACACTCATCTCACCCCACGCGAGGTCATCCGCGACTTTGTCGAGTTGCTCGACATCCTCTATCAGACCGAGGGACTCACTATCGAGCAGATCCTTGGTAGCCACCAGCTCTCGAGCACCACGGAAACCACTCGGTCGGGAGACTCAAGTAACCTCTACGCAGAGTTTGACATCTAGCCATAACGCACCTGACTCACAGGCCTCATGTGACAGTTGAAACATTTCAGGCATGGCGTCATGCGGACGCTTGACAGTTAAGGTAAATTAAGAATTACTGCATTCTCGCAGGTGTAGACTCTAATCCAGTAGGGCATCACCCCGTTTTGCAGTCCAAGAGAAGCCGCCCGGCATCGAATTGATGGGTCTCGACGAGTTGACAGTTATCTAATGGATTCTGGGTATAGAACTTATAAATTCTTGAATCATTTGTGCGTGATAACTAATCTAAAAAAGATGGAAAGATACATTCGAATCTTTTAACATGGGTGAAGTTTAGGAGGGATGACAGATGCCAATTGTCATGAGACTTGACCGCGTTATGGCAGAGCGCAAGATTAGTTCGACAGAGCTTGCAGCTTTAATTGGCACATCCACCGTCAACCTCTCCAACATCAAAAACGGGAAGATTCGCGGCGTACGCTTTTCCACGCTTGAGGCCATGTGCGAGGTGCTCAAGTGCAAGCCTGGTGACCTCATCGACTACGTCACCCAAGAGGAGTACGACCAGCAGCGCGAGCTGGGAAGCACCCACAAGCGCAGCAAATAACACCGACTATCCGCTGCTTCCCGTCCGCCCCAGCAGGTACCATATCAGGCATATGATTCATCTCATGGCCTCTGGGGAGGGCACCCATGGACGTCTTCGACCGCTACGCACCCTTTGTGCAGGACTTCATCTATGACCACGAGTGGGAGCAGCTGCGCGCCATACAGGTCGCAGCCGGCGAGGCCATCTTCGAGACCGATGACAACGTCCTGCTGACGGCGTCGACGGCATCTGGCAAGACGGAGGCCGCGTTCTTCCCCATCCTCAGCCTCTTTGACGAGGACCCGCCGTCGTCGGTGGGGGCGCTCTACGTTGGTCCGCTCAAGGCCTTGATCAACGACCAGTTCATGCGGCTGAACGACCTCTGCGCCGAGGCCCACATCCCCGTCTGGCACTGGCATGGCGATGTGGCGCAATCGCATAAGGCACGCCTGCTCAAACACCCCTCGGGCATCCTCCAGATCACGCCCGAGTCACTTGAGGCGCTGCTGCTCCACCGCCACAGCGCCATCGCCCACCTCTTTGGCGACCTTCGCTTTGTGGTGATTGACGAGGTCCATTCGCTCATGCGCGGGGACCGTGGCGGACAGACCCTCTGCTGCATCGAGCGCCTCTCCCGCCTCGCGGGCGTCAACCCCAGGCGCATCGGGCTCTCGGCCACCATTGGCGACCCAGAGCTCACGGGACGCTACCTTTCGGCTGGTACGGGGCGCAACTGCGTAATCCCGCGCATCCAGGTGAAGGGACAGCGCTGGCGCGTGTCTATGGAGCACTTCTACACCACCGGCCCGCAGGCGCCCGAGCGCATCCACAGGGGCCGGCAGGACGCCAGCCCCGGCCCCGCGTCGACCGAGCCAACCTACGAGGCGCCACTCGCCCCTGCGACCACGCAGAGGATTCCCGCACGAGACGAGCGCCCTGTCGATGCGGAAACCTCTGACACGCAGCTGGGACTTCCCGCTCCCGAGACGCCAACGGACACGGCACCGAGCGGGGCCGACCCCGGCGTAGGATACGTCTTCGAGCACACCCGTGGCCACAAGTGCCTCGTGTTCGTGAACTCGCGCGAGGAGTGCGAGGCGGTCACCACCACGCTCAGGCAGTACTGCGAGGCCCGAAACGAGCCCGACCGCTTTCTCATCCATCACGGCAATCTCTCCTCGAGCTTCCGCATGACCGCAGAGGACCTCATGCGCGACGAGGAAAACACGATGACCACGGTTACCACCGCCACCCTGGAGCTGGGCTTCGACCTCGGACGTCTCGAGCGCGCCTTCCAGATTGACGCGCCCTTCACCGTCTCGTCCTTCCTGCAGCGCATGGGACGCACGGGCAGGCGCGACCAGCCACCCGAGATGTGGTTCGTCATGCGCGAGGACGAGCCCGAGCCGCGCTCTCTGCTGCCTGAGACCATCCCCTGGAAGCTCCTGCAGGGCATCGCATTGGTGCAGCTCTACCTCGAGGAGCACTGGGTCGAGCCGCCCAGCCTCGACGGCCTTCCCTACAGCCTGCTCTATCACCAGACCATGGCGACCCTTGCCAGCTGCGGCGAGCTTGCCCCCAACGCCCTTGCGGAGCGCGTGCTCACGCTCACGCCATTCCATCGCGTGAGCCTGGACGACTACCGCGTGCTGCTGAGGTTCCTGCTCGAGAAGGACCACATCGAGCGCACCGAGTCGGGCGGGCTCATCGTGGGCCTTGCCGGCGAGCGCATAACCAACAACTTCAAGTTCTACGCCGTCTTCCAGGAGAACGAGGAGTACACGGTGCGCTCCGAGTCCCAGGAGCTTGGCACCATCGTGCAGCCGCCACCCGTGGGTGAGCGCATTGCCCTGGCCGGCCACGTGTGGATCGTGGAGGAGATAGACCACAAGCGTCACCTCATCGAGGCCACCAAGGTAAAGGGCAAGGTTCCCGCCTACTTTGGCGAATGCCCGGGCGACATCAACACCCACGTGCTCGAACGCATGCGCACGGCGCTTCGCGAGGGACGCGACTACCCCTACCTCATGGACAACGCGCGTGCGCGCCTCGCCCAGGCGCGTCATGTCGCAGCAAACGCCCATCTCACGGACAAGCCCCTCATCTGCCTGGGCGGCAAGGTGTGGTGCCTGCTGCCGTGGCTTGGAACGTATGCATTCTTGGCACTGGAGCGCTTCCTCAAGATCCGTTGTGCGGACCAGCTCGGCCTCAAGCGCCTCGATCCTGCACGGCCGTACTTCATGAAGTTCACCATGGAGGCAGACGAGGGGACCTTCTACGAGGTCCTGCGCGAGGAGGCCAACAAGCCCATCGATCCCATGGAGCTGCTCTATCCCGGCGAGACTCCCTACTTTGACAAGTACGACGGCTTTGTCCCCGACGAGTTGGTACGCAAGGGCTTCGCCTACGGCACGCTCGACATCGATGGCATGCTCGACCGCATATACCAGTGGACTGCCCCCCTGCTCGAAGACTAGCGATCTCGCAGGCGGCGGGACGAAACGTCTGTCCCGCCGCCTGCGACCTCTCCCTTACGGTGCAAGTACGTGTACGAGCTGTGGAATCGCCCATGCTCGCAGGGCAGCCTTTTTCGAAAACCAACTATGTTGGCGTGCCAGATAGCTGCGCAAAAGGACTTTCGTGCGAGCTTGTGGCAAGCATGCGCCTACCGGACACCTACCTTGACGCAACCTTCGTTTCATAGGCTCTACCCCACGACACGACGAAAGGGGATCTATGAGCCTCAAGGCACAGCAACGGGTTTTGGCGGACACGCTCGACGCGCTGGTCCGCTATGTCAATGACCGCCAGCACCTCGTCAGGGAGGATCCGACCCAAAGCGACGAGGAGCGCATGCTCCGCCAGCATCTGGTACTACGCTACCTTTGGCAGCACACCTCGCTTCTGGAGGAGTTCGTCCGCGAGAACCCCGAGCACCTGAGCGCACCCCACCTGGCGGTGGCACAAGGCCTCGAGGGCGTCCTGTACGGTTCGCTCTTCGTCGAGGAGCAAGACGCCGGCACCATCACGCTGCTTCATGACACGGGGGTCTACGTGGTGGACATGCCCTCAGACGTGGAGCTTCCCCCCACGGACGAGGTGCTCGAGCTGCGTTGCGCCCTGATTCCCCTCATGGGCACCATCGTCGCCCTGCCACCCTTCGCGGTGCTGGGCACCGTTCCCGCGTCCTTTGCCTGCAGCCTGCGCGAGAAGCTGGCCGCACGCGGGGACGAGAAACCCACCACAGACGGACACGTCCTCTATGAGCGTGCGCGCGCCTGGCAGAAGAGACGAGCGGCTGAGGAGGCGCGTCGCGCTGCCGACGCTCAAGCCTGCGCCCCCGGTTACCACCAAGGCCCCCTGGCCGGTCTTGACGGAGAGGATCGCCGCACCAAGCGCCAGACGCACAGCGACGCAATGGCGCTTGGCGATGGGAGCTTCCGGCAATCCATGGAGGCCCGGTCGATCGAGGCCAGCGAGCTGCCCGTCACGCTCGAAGAGGGCCTCACCCTTCTCGACGACGAGTGGCTTTGCGACATCGCCCAGCTGGTCATGGGCGAGGGGGAGGTGCCCGACCTTCCCCACGGACGACTGGCCCACTGGCTCGCCGAGAGGATGCCCCAGCAGAAGCACGACCTCGAGTTTGCCCTCATGTGGTGCGAGCAGTCGCAGTTCGACCTCATGCGCCATCTGATGTACACCAACCCCTACTCGCTCGACGGCCTCACGCCATCGGGATCACACGGCCTCTATCCCCTCGAGCCACAGGTCTTCTTCATCCATGAGGGCGCGTCGCTGCTCGCCTGGATGCCGCCAGAGGTCGCCTCGCTCATGTCCCAGATAGACGTCGAGGCCATCGCGCACGCCCGCGAGCGTCTGCGGATTGCCGCGGCAAGCGCGTCAGGACTGGCAACGATGTGCGGCATCATCAGCGTCTCAAAGGCCCATGAGCTCTACAGCCGCGTGGTGGACGACCCGCTTGAGCGTGGCCAGTACGAGGAAGCCCTCTCCGCACTCTCCACCTGCGCCTCGCGTGATGGCTATGCCCTCTGGCAGCACGACGGGACCGACTACGTGATCTCCGTCGAGATCTCCGACGAGAGCGCCCTGGCACGCGTGGCACGCGAGAGCTATGCCGAGCGCCTCGTCATCCCACGCTCGACCGGCCAAGACGAGGACCCAGCCGTGCTCGCCCTGACCATCGAGGACGAGCGAGAGTTCGCGCAGCGCCTTTCCGATAAGGAGAACGAGCTGCAACGCCTGCGCCTGTCCCTCCTGCAGGCCAAGGACGACTGCCCACCGCACGAGCTACCCAAGGGCATGCTCGACGACGAGCCCATACAGGCTTTGCTTGAGACCAAGGCCCTACGCGACCTGCGTGCCTTTGTGGACCGGCACATCCCCGACCAGGAGGACGACTATGAGTTTGCCGATCTCTTCGCTCGTTCGGTGATCGTCTCGGTCGTGCTTATGAACGAGAACTACAACGACACCATGGACCTCATCCGCCTCTATGCGATGCTGGGGTGCGAGGGGACGCCGTTTCCGGACACCCTCGGTCGCCTGGTGACCAACGCCTACAACGCGTTGCCACGCTGGCAGCACAACGGCTGGTCTCTCGAGGAGCTGACCGAGCACCTGAGCGGTCGCAAGCGCTTCTTCGCGCCCGACGGTAGGGAGCTTCCCGTCTCAGCCGACGAGGCATGTCCCTGCGGAAGCGGAAAGACCTATGAGCACTGTTGTGGCAACGTCGCCTAGCACAGTCGGACTGACGTGGCAACAACCATTCCGCGCTGCGGGCCACTCATGTACCGCTGCCGTAAAAGTCTGCGAACATCGCAGGTAGACCACCGTGAGCTGTGGGCGGGCTATGCTATGTTTTCACCATTGGAAGCATGCCGAATTTGGTCTTGGCCGTAGT
This sequence comes from uncultured Atopobiaceae bacterium, assembly GCA_947303905.1. Lineage (GTDB taxonomy): Bacteria > Actinomycetota > Coriobacteriia > Coriobacteriales > Atopobiaceae > UBA1367. The sequence goes on along the minus strand of CAMYZR010000031.1, from coordinate 1,405 downwards.
GGAAGGGTATGAGTCCGAGGTCTTTCGGCCCAAGCAGAAAGGTGATTACCATGGCTATTTTTTCTCGCATCGCTGACATCCTCAAGGCCAACATCAACGACATGATCGACAAGGCAGAAGATCCCGAGAAGATGGTCAAGCAGCTGATCATCGAGATCGAGCAGGACGTCGACGAGGCCACCCAGGCACTCGGACAGGCCATGGGCTCCCAGAAGATGGCCCAGAAGGAGCTCGCTGATGCCCTCGCCAAGTCCGCCGACTGGAACGACAAGGCCAAGCTCGCCCTCAAGGCCGGCAACGAGGACCTCGCCCGCAAGGCACTCGAGTGCAAGGTCGGCGTCGACTCCCAGATCGAGCCGCTGCAGAAGTCCTATGACGAGATTTCCGCCAACGTCGACAAGATGAAGAACCAGGTGCAGACCCTCAAGATGAAGCTCGACGAGGCTCGCGCCCGCCAGCAGATCCTGATCGCCCGCGCCAAGATGGCCGACGCCGCCACCAACGTCGCCACCTCGATCAACACCTCCAACATCGACTCCGCCTTCGCCAAGCTCGACAAGCTCGAGCGCAAGATCGTCGAGAAGGAGTCCATCGCCGAGGCCTATGGCGACATCAACAGCGTCGAGGTCGACGCAAACGAGCAGTTTGCCGAGATGCAGCACAACGCCGCGATCGACTCCGAGCTCGAGCGCCTCAAGGCCGAGCTCGGGATGTAGGTCTCCTATCGTGTGACACCTTTCGGGCCCGGCCTCGCGTCGGGCCCGTCCCTGTTGGACCGACCCCTCTTGGAGTGCCATGGATGACTTCTTCATGATGATCGTTTGGATTTGCATCTTTACGATGATCTTCACCCTCGTACGCAGCCTCATGAGCAGGAAAAGCTCAAGCTCAGCATCCTCCGCATCCACGTCCAAGCCTCAGGCAGAGGCCAAGAACCAGATTGCCGAGGACATCAAGGCGACCAAGACCTCCCAGGTAGTCGACGCGGTCTCCATCCTCGACGACCTCGGTGCCACCAGCTCGAACTACCGCCACTATTGCGAGCTCGTGGGCACCTCCATGGCGTCACGGCTCCCTATAGCCGTAGGCAGGTCGCCTACTATGACATCAAGTGCTATCGCATCGACGCCACCTATGGCGGCGGGCAGAGGGAGACGCTCGTCGCGCACGAACGCTCCTTCGAGCCGTTCTTCTTCACGGATGCCTCCTGCGACACGCCCATATACGTGGACCTCGAGTCGTTTGGCAACAACGTGATCCTCGTCAACTCGACCAACCATGTCGAGGGACCCAACTCCGACTTTGCCAAGGCCTTCCAGAAGAACGCCACCACAGCGACCAGCAGCGCGGGCGCGGCCTTTGCCATGGTGGCGCAGACCATCGCACGTGGAGGCAACACCCTGCT
>CAMYZR010000030.1 GCA_947303905.1 uncultured Atopobiaceae bacterium | reverse complement strand
CCATTGCGTTCGTCACGGCATCGTCCTCGGCAGCGTTTGGGCCCATGCTGTCCGTCTGCCAGGATGACCTTGGGATCAACGAGGAGCAGTCCTCGTTCGGTGTTCCCTTGGGCATGGTGCTCTGCAAGCCCATAGCCACCATCCAATTGGCCATCGTGTTGCTCTATGCCGCACAGGCCTTTGGCGTGCAGGCTGACTTCTTCTGGTATGTGCGCCTGGGCATCTCGTGCCTGTTGTATGCGATTGCGATTCCTCCCGTGCCGGGTGGTACGCTCGCCTGCTACGGCATCATGCTGGCGAGCCTGGGCATCCCGCTCGATGCTGTCGCTGTCGTCACGGCGCTCGACCTGCTGCTCGACAACTTCTGCATGGGCGGCAACGTCTCTACGGTCGTGCTCGAGATCCTGTTGGCTGCCAACTCGCTCGGGGCTGTCGATCACGAGCGGCTGGTGAAAGAGGCATAGCGGCTCGATGGTCAGCCGTCCGTCCCCGTACTGCGATAGAATGGACTTCCAGTCCCTGTCGTAATCCGAGGTAGCACGGGGGCTAGTGAGCGCTGGGGACTGCCAGCGAGTCGAAGGGGCCAAGCGTGGACGAACTTACACAGGCGTATCGTCAATGGATTCTGGCGCAGCAGATCGAGGGCTGCACGCTGACCGAGACCGACAAGGGCAACATCGTACTGGAGCACGACCTGGTCAAGGGCTGGGTCAACTTCTATGACATAGACGGTTCGATCATCGTCGAGCTCCGACTCGAGCGCGTGCTTGACGGTGAGGCCGCATTCTTCCTCCACTTTGAGCTGGAAGACCTGGTGCGCGCCCAGAACCTGTTCAAAGAGATGGCAGAGGTGGTCGATGAGACGACGCATCGCGAGGTGCGCCACGTGCTTCTGTGCTGCACGTGCGGAGTGACCACGACCTACTTTTCCAACAAGCTCAACGAGCTCGCCCAGGGCTTTGGCGTCGACTATGACTTCACACGGCTCAGCCCATCGAATCGGCAAAGCAGAACGGGGCGCAGTACGCTGCCGTACTGCTGGCACCGCAGGTGGGCCATCAGCGCAAGGAAGTGGCCAAAGCCCTTCCTAACGTGCCGGTCATCGAGCTTCCTGGGAAGATCTTCGGGTCCTACGATGCTGCCGCGGCACTGCGTCTTGTGGTCGATGCCCTCTCCGGCGCTCGCACCGCATCCTCCGAGAAGCCGCTCTCTCTCGCGCGCGACTACGACAAGACCAAGCGCGTGCTCGCCCTGAGCTACATCCATCGCGAGGACGAGCCGACGCTGAGCTATCGGGTGCTCGATAAGGGCGAAATCGTCCTGTCGGGCATGCTGGTGCGCCGAGGCCTTACCGTCGACACCCTCAAGGACCTGGCGGCGACGCTGCGCGTCGAGGGTTGGAAGACCTCTGAGTTCGATGCCATCGGTATTGCGGTGCCGGGCGTCGTAGATAACGGTGTCATCATCAACAACCGCGAAGGCGAGGAGATTCGCTACAACCTCGCGGGCAAGCTCTCCGAGATCTGGGAGACAAAGGTGTACGTGGACTACAACGCGAGCGCTGCGGCCGTGGGTTGCTACGTCACTCAGGATAAGTACGATGACGTGGTGTTTCATGCGCAGGCCATCGGTGTCGCCGACGGAGAGCAGGGCTATGTTGTCGCCGGTGAGCCGCTGGTGGGCAGAGGCGGGCGCTCGGGCCATGTGGGACCGCTTGCCCAGGGCTACGCGTTGGGCATGGGTCTCGACGATGCCGCTTGGCGCGTGAACGGCATGCGCGAACTCGTCGGCCGATACCTGTCCAACGTCATCTGCACGCTGGCGCCACAGGCCATCTTCGTGTGGTGCGACCTGCTTCCCGACATGGACGAGCTGCGCGAAGAGCTTCTCAAGACCTTGCCCGCCGACTCGATTCCCGAGCTCATGGATGTGGCCGACTACGATGGCTGCGTGCTGACGGGCGAGCTGGCGCTGTGCCTGAGGAGGCTGGCGCAGCGGAAGTAGGCGCCACAACTGTCGCAAACAAGACAAGGGGCGGCCCCCAACGTCTCGCGAGACGTTGGGGCCGCCCCCCTTTGTCCCACACCCAAGTGACTGGATGCGGTTGTCGTTGCTCGTGACTAAGCGGTGACGATGTAGGGCTGGATGGCGCCGGCGACACCGGAGATCGGCATGGTCTGCAGCCAGATGCGGCCGGGGCCCGTGAGCACGGTGTTGAAGAGGCCCTCGCCGCCGAGCAGCTTGTTCTTGATGCCCTTGACCTGTTGGATGTCGATGGAGACCGAGCTCTCGAAGCCCGCCACGTAACCGGTGTCGATGACCATCTTCTGACCGGCCTTGAGCTCGTACTCGATCAGCTCGCCGTCAATCTCGGCAAAGGCGACGCCCTGGCCGGACAGGCGCTGCATGATGAAGCCCTCGCCGCCAAACAGGCCGGCACCGAACTTCTTGTTGAAGAAGATGTCCAGGTTGACGGTTGACTCAGAGGCGAGGAAGGCGCTCTTCTGCAGAATCCACTCCTGGCCACGCTGGAGGGTGATGGGGACGATCTTGCCCGGGAAGCTCGAGCCGAAGGTGATCATGCCGGGGCCGCCCTGTGCGGTGTAGATGTTCTGGAACATGCTTTCGCCGGAGAAGGCCTTCGAGAACATCTTGCCGACGCCACCGCCCTTGGTCTCCATCTGCATGTTGGGGGTCATCCAGGTCATGGAACCCTTCTCGGTAATCATCTGCTCACCAGACTGGAGCTGGCAAATGACGACGGGGAAGTTGCCTCCGCGGATCTCGTACTGCATGGTTTCCTCCTAGACTAGTGGTAAGGTTTCTCGCGTTTGGTTGCCTGTTATACGCAGTATATGACCAGAGCGTCTCAGCATTCGTCGCAAACCAGCCCAATGTCCCCAGAATGAGGGTCTGCTGTCACATAAGGAGGTGCCCATGATCGTCAACACCGGCGCGCGCACCGACACGGCGCAATGGTATGCGCCGTGGCTGCTCAGGCGCTTTGAGGAGGGCTTCGTCTTTGTGCGCAACCCGCTCTTTCCGCACAAGGTGAGCCGCCTGGAGCTTGACCCGTCAGTGGTCGACTGCGTCGAGTTCTGCAGCAAGAACTATGCGCCCCTGCTTCCGCGCCTAAGCGAGATAACCAGTCGGTTCAACACGCACTTCCACTACACCATCACGGCCTATGGTCGTGACATCGAGCCTTTGGTACCGAGCATCGAGGACTCGGTGGAGACCCTGCTCGACCTTGAGTGCATCGTAGGCGCGCGCCGCATCTGCTGGCGCTACGATCCGGTGCTCCTGAGCGACACCTATACCATCGAGCGCCACCTTGAGACCTTCGCCTGGCTGTGCGAGCGTCTGGCTGGCCATGTGGACCGCTGCATCTTCTCCTTTGTGGAGCGCTACAAGAAGCTGGAGCAGAACTTCCCGGAGCTGGCGGAGCTGACCCCCAGTGACCGCGATGCGCTTGCCGCGGGACTGGGCCGCATTGCCGCCGAGCACGGCATACCCATTCAGACCTGCGGAAACAATGGGCTCTGGCCACAGTACGGCATCGCGGCGAGCGGTTGCACCACCCTTGCCATGCTCGGCGCGGCCAATGGGGTGGAGTTCAGGGACCTCAGACACAAGGGGCAGCGAGCGGGCTGTGGCTGCTTTGAGAGCCGTGACATCGGCGCCTACGACAGCTGTCCCAACGGTTGTCGGTATTGCTATGCCAATCGTAGCCCTGAGAAGGCGCGGGAGAACTATCGCCTCAACCATGACCCAGAGAGCCCGCTGCTGCTTGGCCACCTCTGTGACGGCGACGAGATCAGCTTCTCCGAACAGAGGAGCCTGCTCAAGCCCACTAGTCAGATGACGCTGGGTCTCTAGAGACGAAGAAAGCACAGCTGGCTTCTGCCCGCTGCGCCATCGGATGCGCGTTGCCAGTGCCTACTCGGCCCAGAAGACGCGGCCGTCCTTGCGCGGGGCACCTGCAGGTGCGGGCTTGTCGGAGTAGCCCAGCACGCAGTGGCCAATGCCCTCATAGTCGCCTTCCACGCCCAGCTCGGCGAGAATGGCCTTGCCCTCCTCGGAGTCGAACTCCTCCTTGGCGCGATGGATCCAGATGGAGCCGACGCCCAGCGACTCGGCGGCGTTCATGAGGTTGCCCATCACCAACGCACCGTCATAGACGTAGGTGGGCACGGAGCGGTCGGAGAGCACTATCAGCACGGTACGGCCGCCGTAGAAGGGGTCGAAGCCCTCCTTTCCCATGATTGCCGCGTTCATGGCGGAGAGACGGTCGCGGAGGTCAGGATTGGTCACAGCCACGATGATGGGCGCCTGCTTGCCAATGCCGCTCGCGGCCCAAAGCCCCGCATCGATGATCTGCTCGACGAGCTCCTTGTCCACGGGCTTGTCATTGAAGGTGCGGATGGAGCGACGAGCCTTGAGGGTCTGGATGGTATCGTTCACGAGATGCTCCTCTCAAACGTATTGCATGCAAACTAATCGTACCCATAATTGAATCAGAGGTACGCGTCAATACGCGAGTGGGCTTTCGGGTGTGCAACATGCTTCTTGTGGTAAGACACTTCGAACGAGGCAAGACGCGCGTATGGTTAGAGCAGGTGTACGGACCTGAGCTGGGGAGGGAACCATGCGTTACATCGAGTTCGGACCGCAAAAGACCAAGGTATCCGAGGTCATTCTCGGCACCATGCGCATCTGGGAGAAGACGCCTGCGGAGGTTGCCGCGCTCATCGAGTCCGCGCTCGACGCGGGGATCAACGCCGTCGACACGGCTCCCATCTATGGACCGAGCGAGGGCAAGATCGGTGCGGCCTTTGCGCTGACACCAGGCCTGCGCGACCGCGTGTGGCTGCAGACCAAGCTGGGAATCCGCAAGCATCCAAGGCTGGACGCCAACTACTTCGACTTCTCGCATGACTACATCATCGAGAGCGTCGAGGAGAGCCTGCGCGCCTTGCAGACCGACCATATCGACTCTCTGCTGCTGCACCGTCCCGACGCGCTGATGGTGCCGGAGGAGATCGCCGACGCCTTCCAGCAGCTGCATGACGAGGGCAAGGTGATCGACTTTGGCGTGTCCAACCAGAACGTTGCCATGATGCGCCGTCTGCAGCGCTACCTGCCCTTCCCGATCGCCGCCAACCAGGTCCAGCTCTCGGCCGCCTTCACTCCGGCCTTTGACAGCTTTTTCAACGTGAACATGCAAAACGACGCCAGTCCCATGCGTGACGACGGCATCTTCGAGTATGCCTACGACCATGACCAGGCCATTCAGGCGTGGTCGGTGCTGCAGTACGGCTACTTTGGCGGGGTCTTCTTCAACAATCCGGACTACGCTGAGCTCAACGAGGCTCTCGACCGCATCGCGGCTGACCACGACACAACCCGCACCGCCGTGGCGGTCAACTGGGTGCTGCGCTATCCCGGCAAGATGCAGGCCATCGTGGGCACCACTCGTCCGGAGCGCGTTGCGGAAGCTGCCGCTGCTTGCGACTTCGAGATGTCGCGCGAGGAGTGGTACGAGGTCTACCTCTCCGCGGGCAACCGTCTGCCCTAACCGTTACAGATAGGGGTTATCCCTAAACCGCAAGGTGGGCAGCGACCTTTGGAGGTTATCGCCAAGGTCGCTGCCCGCTCGATTTGCAGGTATTAATGAGTGGAGGCTAGTCTGCGCAGGTCACCGTGAGGTTCTTGAAGTTGCCCTCGGTGCCATTGTCCACGTAGAGACCAACGCCACCGCGCAGGTCTGCACCGCCAAACATCTCGGCCACCTCGAGGGCGGGCGTCTCCATGTCGTCCACGTAGAACTTGGCGCTTGCTCCGTCAACCTCTGCCTTGATGTGCACCCACTCGTCCAGATCGATGTCGGCCTTTGCCTCGTAGTCGGCAATGCCGCGCTCGCGGAAGTAGGCAAAGGTGTAGCCGGGATAGGAGAAGTACTGCATCGTGTGGATGCGGCGCTGGGGCTCCGTGCAGCTGCGACCGTTGCGTGGACGGACGTAGAAGCTCTCAAAGCGGTCGTTAGTCTCGGAGGCACGGAAGACGATGCCGATGAAGCCGCGGCAGTCGATGTCGGCCCAGTGCATCAGGCGTGCGCGCACATCCACCTCGATGGTGCCGTTGTGGAAGTCGCTGTCAACGAGCCGTGCGTAGGTGGGGACGTCCGGCTCGACGTTCTCCTCGGGCTTGACCACACGGATGAGCTGCTCACCATCGAGCTCGACGAGCCCCGTGCTCACGCCGACGGGTACGAAGGTCTGATCCTGGAAGACGATGCAGTTCATGGCACGCCCCTTCTCGTTATGGTTTCCCCTGGTGCCTATGATACGAGCGTGTGTGCCTCACTGGCACGCTCGTTTATTTGATGGCTGATAACAATTTGGAATGAATGAGGAAAACAGGCACCAGCTCCCTGTTTCCCCAGATGGTAGGCTTGGTTGTTGTGCAGTTGGGTCGCAGAGGGGGCTGTGATGACGCAAACAGGAGCATATCTGCAGGGCCAAGCAGCTAGGCATCTTTGGCTCTTCCACGGGTCGGATATGGCCATCAAGCATCCTGACGTGTCGCTCAACACGGGCTTTTCGGACTTGGGGCGCGGCTTCTACCTGACCGACAGCCACGATGCCGCCTGTCGTAGGGCACTCACACGGGCGCGCCGAACGGGTGCTGCCACGGGCGTGGTCTCGGTGTTCGAGCTCGACGATGCGAGCGTGCCCTGGATTAGCATCGGTTCCGGTGAGGTGCCAGCATCCGTCGTGGGTCCCTTTGGCCTGCGCTTTGACGATGATTCCGCCGGCCTTACCGCGTGGGTCTCCTACATCCAGGCCTGCCGCAAGGGAAAGACCGCTATCTCTGGCTTGGGAGACCCTGCCGTCGTGCGTGCGTGGATCGCCACCGAGGAGGTGGAGTTGGTCTGCTCGGGCCTCGCCACCGCTGAGGATCTGATGCCCTATCTCGATGCGTCAGAGCTGCTGGTGCAATACTGCCTGCGCGACCAAGCGTTTGTCGACGAGCATCTCGTCTTTGTAGAGGCTGAGGTCCTGCCAACCAGATGATACGCTACGGCCGCCAGGTCTCAGACAGAGGCCGAGCGTATTCGGGCTTGGCAAATACCTCCTGGGCGATTTGGGCAAAGCGTGGGACTATGCCATCGTGGGAGCCAGTGCGGTGGTAGAGGCCGTACGTGGCCTTTGAATGGCCACGCCATGCGATTACCACATGGAAGGGGTCGGGCATCGTGTATATCGAGGGGATCAGCGCATAGCCAAAGCCGGAGTCAACCAGGCAGTATGCTTCGGACGAGGTGCTGCAATGCGTGACCGGAGCGGCTGATGAGGCCGCAAGGTCCTCCGAGGCGACCGATCCGCGCCGACGTATGCCAGGGGGCAGACAGAGCACCTGCGGGAGGCCTGCGACATCCTCTGGTCCCAGCTCGTCCAAGGAGGCAAGAGGGGAGTCCTTGCGCACGACGCAGCTGAGCCCATGGGTGGCAAGCGCCGTGAAGCCTATGCCGCCCGCGGCAAGCGTCTGGGTCTCGAATCCCGTCACGACATCCACCTGCTCGCGTGAGAGCAGGGCCAAGTTGGTATCGCGCGGACCTTGACGCAGCATCACGTGAAAGCCGTCTCGCTCGCGCCTCAGGCGGTCGAGCACGGGCTCCAGGCGCATGAGCTCGTTTGAGTCCGAGTAGGCGATCACCAGGTCGTCGCCCGTGGCCTGCCTTCGCGCGCGCTCTTGCGCGGCGTAGGCAAGGCGGAGGATCTCCTGGGCGTCACGCATGAATCCCTCTCCCAGTGCGGTGAGCATCACCTGTCGTGTGGTGCGCACAAACAGCGTTCCGCCAAGCTCTGCCTCGAGAGACGAGATCTGCTTGGAGACGGTTGGTTGCGAGAGGTGCAGGTTCTCTGCGGCACGTCTGAAGCTGAGGCTCTGGGCGACCTGCACGAAGCATTCCAGCTGGCTTGTGTTCATGCGTGCGTTCCCTTTCAAGTGCGTGGCGACCCCTAGGGCAAACGATTGATTCTCAAACGGAATCACATATAGAAATATACCACTTCACCTGCGTTCATGCTGATGGGATGCTTGATATGAGAGTTGGGCGAACGAGGGGTGAGCCGTGTCAGACCTTATCGATATCATGCACAAGCGTCATACCGTACGCAGCTACGCTGACCGTCCGGTGGAACCCGAAAAGCTGTCTGCCGTGTTGGAGGCGGGCCGTTGGGCGCCCACGGCGGTCAATGCCCAGCCACAGCGCATCGTGGTGCTCGATACGCCAGAGAACCTGGCCAAGGTGCGGGAGTTCTGCACCTTCGGATGGAAGAAGCACTATGTGGACCTTGCCGAGCAGTGCGACACGCCTGACCACGAGCACATCGTGCTCTACTACGGGGCGCCGTTGGTTCTGGTGGTCTGCTACGACCGCGATGCCTGCTGGACGCATCCCGAGAGCGGTGCCTCGAGCGGTGCGACCGACGCCACCATCGTGGCCATCCACATGATGCTCGAGGCGGCGAGCCTAGGCGTGGGCAGCGCATGGATCAGCTACTTTGACCACGAGAAGGCCCGTGAGCTACTGGGGATCCCAGAGGACTGGGGGCTGGTGTGCCTGCTCTATCTGGGCTATCCCGCAAAGAACGAGCAGCCAGCTCACATCTCCGGTACGCGGAAACCCCTTGCTGAGACCTGCTTCTTCAACGGGCTGCCTCCTGCAGGCAGCCATTCCCAGAAGGTGACGCAGGAAGGGGACTCCCAATGAGTGCAACGATGCGAGCGCTGCAGCTGCGAGAGGTGACACCTGCAGCCGATGCGCATCTCACAAAAGTGCCCATGCCCAAGGCCAAGCCTGGCTGGGTGCTCGTGCGCGTGCGCGGCTTTGGCATGAACCACTCGGAGTGGGAGCTGCGCCACGACGAGATACGTGAGGATTACATCACCAAACCAATCATCCCGGGCATCGAGGGGGTGGGTGAGGTGGTCGACCCTTCCGACCAGGCATTCTCGTGCGGCCAGCGCGTGTGCATGCTCATGGGTGGCATGGGCCGCGTATGGGATGGCTCCTACGCCGAGTACTGCCTGGTCAGGGCCGACCACCTCTTCGCGGTGCCGGATGTGGCGGCAAATCTCTCATGGGAGACGCTCGCAGCCATTCCCGAAACCTTTTTCACTGCCTGGGGCTCGCTGTTCGAGTGCCTCCGCCTGAAGCCGGCCGACACGCTCATGATACGTGGTGCCAGCTGCGGGCTGGGCTACGCGGCAATTCAGATTGCCCGAGCGCTCGGCTGCCACGTCATTGCCACCACGCACCGTGAGCGGTACTTCGACCTGCTGCGGCACTTCGATGCGAACGAGATAGTGCTCGACGATGGCTCTCTTGCCAAGACCGGCGTGCATGCCGACAAGGTACTCGAGCTCATCGGTCCGCGCACGCTTGCGGACTCCCTCGGCTGTCTCAACCACGGGGGCATCTGTTGCGACACGGGCATCCTGGGCGGGGTCTTCACGCTCGATGGCTTTGACCCCATCAAGGACATTC
>CAMYZR010000029.1 GCA_947303905.1 uncultured Atopobiaceae bacterium | reverse complement strand
ACTGCAGCCGCCCTGGCAGGCGGCCGCAGTCGTGACTTGCATGTCATGAAAACCGCCGCGGGAGGGCTTACCACAGACCGCCCCGCGTCTCTCTATATCATACCACTCCATCCGTATCCAAAGGCAGACGAGGAAATGGTACGAGTCGGAAAGCATACCGACGGGGTCTACGTTGCCCCTGCCTTTGATGACCCGAGCGCTTCACCGAGGATGTGCCCTGTCATCTCAGCGCTCCGCCCTCGTACACCAAAGCCAAGCTCCTCCGATAACATGAAGCTACAACTCCCAGCCCTGGAGGCACCCATGAACAGGCCTTTTACCACGCTCTTCATGCTCATGTCGGCGGACGGCAAGATCCGCTGCGGCTCCACCGACACCCTTGACTTCGACCGCGACCTCCCGCGCGTCCCAGGCGTGGGGAAGGGTCTGCGGCAGTACTACGACCTCGAGCAGGAGACGGACCTCTGGTCGCTCAACACCGGGCGCGTGATGGCAAAGATCGGCGCCAACGAGCTGCCTCTGCCGGAGAAGACGGTGGTCTCGTTCGCCATCGTGGACAACACGCACCTCACCGAGACGGGCGTGCGCTACCTCTGCGCAAAGTGCCACCAGCTGGTGATCGTGACGTCAAACCCCGCGCACCCTGCACTGAGCTTGGGGGAGGAGGACCTCTCCGTCATCTACCAGGAGCATCCGTCGCTTGAGCAGGCGCTGTGCCAGCTGTGCAGTGACTACGGCTGCAAGCGGCTGACAGTGCAGTCCGGCGGCACGCTCAATGCTGCGCTTATGCGCGCGGGACTCATCGATGCGATCGACATCGTGGTGGCACCAGTTTTGGTTGGCGGTCGCGACACGCCCACGCTCGTTGACGGGCCCTCCCTGACATCGCTGGACGAGCTGTCCCAACTCGTAGCGCTCGAGCTCGTTTCTTGCGACCTCCTGCGCGACTCCTACCTGCGTCTGCGCTATCGCGTCGTGCGCTGACTCCACGCGATTGAACGCGACTCCCTACGCCCAGGGGTCGCAGACGAGCTCCGCGCCGAGCTCCTCGGCCATCTCGCGCTCGAGGGGGAAGGTCTTCTCGTGACGGTAGCGCCGCTGCTCGGCGTCGAACATGTCCCAGTCGTAGCGGCTGTAGTCGCTCACTTGGAGCGTGGATCCGCACACGAGGGGGCGTGCCGGTCCGATGGCGTTGCCGATGGACATGAGCTTGGACTGCAGCATGTGCGCGTAGAAGCCGCCCTCCTGGTAGGAACCGTCTGGGGCGTTGCTCGTCATGATGAAGAGCACGGGCGTGGAGGGCTCGCGATACCAGCGCGGGTCCTTCTTGTAGGTGAGGTTCTGGAAGATGACGCGCTCCATGAGGCAGCGCAGGCCAGCCGACACGTCACCCAGATAGTTGGGCGTGCCGATGATGACCCCATCAGCATCGCGGATGGCGTCGATGACAGGCGTGAGTCCGTCGGGGTAGACGCACCGTCCCGCAGTCTTTCCGCGCTTGCAGGCAAAGCACGAACGGCAGCCCATATACGGTTCGAGCTGGTACAGGTCGAAGACCTGGACCTCAGCCCCGGCATCCTCGGCACCACGTGCCGCATCGCGCACGAGGGTGGCGGTGTTCCAGGTGGTTCTCGGACTTGCGTTGATGGCGACGATTCTGCTCATAGCTGCTCCTCGTGGCGCGTTCTCTCCGTGACAGCTAGTGTGCCACATCCTTGAACGGGAACCCGTCGAGCCAGATGTCGGCCGATCGTGTCATCTCGCGCGAGAAGTCACTGTTCCACTTTCGCTCGCAGAAGGCTGCAATCGACTCCTCGCCGCCACTGAGCTTGCTGCCGATGGCCTCGAGCAGCTCGTCTTGTGGCGCGTCGCAGTAGCTGTCCACGCATACCACCGTGTCAAGAGCAAAGCGCCGCGGCTTCTGTCGCCTCAGCTGCTGCTCGGTCGGGCGACCCATCACGAGCATGCAGGCAGGCATGACATGGTCGGGAAGCGACAGTATCTCGCGCTGGACCTCGGCGTTCTCGATGATGTCCCCGATGTAGCACGACCCGATGCCAAGCGCTTGCGCGGCAACGACAGCGTTCTGTGCGGCGATGGTGGCGTCGACGCATGCGAGCAGAGCATCGCCCACGCCGCTGTGGGGGCCTGGCAAGCGGCTTCGAGAATGGCGTGCTCCTCCTCGGCGGAGATGGGCTCGTCGATAAACGCGCGGACCGACACGCGCGTACGGAGGCTCTCGATGATGATCTCGCTGGCGTTCATGGCGGGCAGCCCCCTAATACAGAATGGCACACTAACTCTCACGGAGTAAGTGTGCCATGTGAGAGGCGGCACACCAACCCCACGTAGCTGGTGTGCCGCCTGGCGGATTAGACTTCGCGGGCGCTGAGGGGCTCGTCGAGCTCGAAGGGCACCGCTGGCGTGAAGGCCGAGACGAGAGGCACGATCGCCAGCGAGAGCAGCATGGCGATGGCGCCGCAGTTGACGGGGCTCGCGATGAAGCCGATGAACATGTTGGCCGTGGTCAGGCCCACGCCGCAGATGAAGCTCGCCCACACGGCGATGCGGGACACGCGTGCGCTGTAGAGGCCCCAGATGAACGGGCCGAGGAAGGCGCCGGCAAGCGCGCCCCAGGAGATGCCCATGAGCTGGGCAATGAAGTTGACCGGCGAGGTGTACTGCCAGAGCGCGATGGCGGCGGAGAGCACCACGAAGGCAACGAGCAGGCCGCGCATCCACAGGAGCTGCTTCTTGTCGTCCATGTCCTTAACCAGGCGGCCCTTGATCAGGTCGATGGTGAGGGTGGACGACGAGGTCAGCACGAGCGAGGAGAGCGTGGACATGCTCGCGGAGAGCACCAGCACGATGACCAGACCGATGAGCAGGTTGGGCAGGGTGGAGAGCATGGAGGGCACGATCGAGTCGTACACGGGTGCGCCAGTCTCGGGATTGAAGGTGACCTGGCCTGCGTAGAGGCGACCGAAACCGCCGAGGAAGTAGCTGCCACCGGCGACGATCACGGCGAAGAACGTGGAGATGATGGCGCCCTGCTTGACGGCCTCGTCGCTCTTGATGGCGTAGAACTTGCCCACCATTTGGGGCAGGCCCCAGGTGCCCAGCGACGTGAGGATGACGACGCCGAGCAGGTTCAGCGGGTCGGGTCCGAAGAAGCCAGCAAGCGCACCCTGCATCTCGGAGCCCTCGACAGGAATCTGCGACAGCGAGGTGATGGCCGTGATGAAGCCGCCGTTGTTGATGATGACCGCGGCGATGATGGCGATGATGCCGATAAGCATGACCATGCCCTGCACGAAGTCGTTGACGACGGTGGCCATGTAGCCGCCGAGCACCACATAGATGCAGGTCACGATGGCCATGCCGATGATGCAGACGGTGTAGTCGATGCCAAAGGCCATCTCGAACAGGCGCGACAGGCCGTTGTAGACCGAGGCGGTGTAGGGGATGAGGAACACGAAGATGATGGCTGCCGATGCGACGCGCAGCGCCTCGCTGTCATAGCGCGAACCAAAGAACTGCGGCATCGTGGTCGAGCCCAGGCGATGGGTCATCCGACGCGTGCGCAGTCCCAGCACGACCCAGGCGAGAAGGCTGCCCACAAAGGCGTTGCCAATGCCGATCCACGTTGCGGAGATGCCATACTTCCAGCCAAACTGGCCCGCATAGCCTACGAAGATGACGGCAGAAAAGTAGCTGGTGCCATAGGCAAAAGCGGAGAGCCATGGTCCCACGTTGCGGCCGCCGAGGACAAAGCCCTCGACGCTGCCCGCGGACCCACGGGTCTTGAGGCCGATCGCAACCACGGCTGCGATGAAGACGGCCATCATGAGAATCTTGGCAAACATACGGATCCTTTCTGACTGGTGAAACGGATAGACCAGCTGCTCTTATTCAAAAAGCACGTTCGCGATACTACCGTGTGTCGTGAGATTGCGCGTGCACAATCTGTAACACGTCTCAGCCTTGTAATATGAAATGCCGAATGGGGCACAAAAGTGCACGTAAATGCCTGTATCATGCAGCATATGGCACACTGTCTCCGTGGGAGTTGGCGTGCCAGGGGTCAGAGGGGGAGCCATGGGTGATACGAGCGTCGAGCGCTTCGTGCAGGCGCAGGACGGTGGCGTGTACGAGCAGGCGCTGGCGGAGATACGCTCCGGGCGCAAGCGCAGCCATTGGATCTGGTACATATTTCCGCAGGCGCGAGGCCTAGGCAACAGCGATATGGCCACGTACTATGGCATTGCCTCGTCAGAGGAGCTCGATGCCTACGTGGCGCACCCCATCCTCATGTCGCGCCTGCGTGAGATCAGCCAGGCCCTGCTCGAGCTCGACGAGACCAACCCCGAGCATGTCATGAGCTGGATCGATGCCAAGAAGCTCCGCTCATGCATGACCCTCTTCGGAGACAAGACCGGTGAGGCCGTCTTCCAGCGGGTGCTTGACCGCTACTACCGCGGAAGGGCTGACCTGCGCACCCGCGAGATCGTGGCGGGCTGGAACGCAGGGTAGCGGCAGCGGTCATTGTCCCGGGACGTACCCGCTCGTCTGTTACTCGAGCGTAAGCAGAATCTCGAGCAGATCCTGGAAGAACGGCCTCGGGTCGCGCTTCTTGATGAAGCCGCCCTGGAAGTAACCGTGGTCGACCTGTAGGTCGGGCATCACGTTCCATACTCCGCGCTCGATGCTGTTGCGGTCGAACGGCTTTTGCGGAGCCCCGAGGGGTGCATGGGCGGAGATGGTGTTGACCAGGCCATCGTTGGCGTGCCAGGTGTCGTCAACCACACAGCCGGCTGCCGTCGTGCCACTGTAGCAACCCATGAGCGTGCTGGTCTTCACAAACAGGGGATCGAGGACCTTGCGGTCGGGCACGCGCGTACCGACTTTGCCGGGCTTGGTCGCGTCGCAGGCCACCGAGAGGTAGTAGACATGCGGCAGCGTGGCGATGCGCTCGTTGAGGGCTTGGGCGTTGTCCAGCACCATGTCGAAGCTCGCCCAGTCACTTGGGTCGCGGTCGTCCGTGCGAATCTTGGTGTGCCTCTTGAGGATCCAGTCCCAGAACCTGGACACAAGGGGCACTCTGATGCGCTTGGCATCAAAGGACGGGTCCTGTGTCAGGTCGTAGGCGGTGGTTCCGTTGGTTGGCGCAGCGAGGGTGACGATCGCATGAATGCGCTGCCCAAGGCCACCGACAAAGAGCGGCGAGAGGGTCTCCGGTGCCGTCGCCTCGCGTTCTTCTGTGCTGCCATGGGCGAGAAGCTCGCCAAACAGGCGGATGGTTGCGCCACCGAACGAATGCCCGATGAGGACCAGGCGCGTGTCGTCATCCCAGGAGGGGATGAGCTGTCGTCCCGTGAAGTCGCGCCCATAGCGGGCGTGGTGATACTTCTCGCTATGCGCCGCGCCGTAGTCGGTCAGGGTTCCGGCGACCTGCGCATAGAGCTCGCAGGCGCGGTCCCAGGCACTGCCCTGTGGGTGCACGCTCGCGGCGTAGGCATCCAGACCCTGCCCGCGCCAGCGTGCGGCAACGTCACCTGAGCTGCCGCCCCAATAGGGTTTCTCGGCGTACTGCTCGTCGTACTGGCCCCAGCCGTTGAGACCGTGACAGAAGACATACGTGACGTTACCCATGGAGCCCCCGAATGCCCGAATTCAGCTGTCCTGCTAGCCATATGGTAGTGCTTTGTGCCGCGGTACCCCGGCACACACTCTCCCCGTGGGAGTTTATGTGCCAGGGTGCCGCGGAACGTGCATTTGTCCTACCATGCTATATGCGTGAATTTGATAACATAATTAATCGCTCACATTAGCTGGATGAGTGAGAGGTTGAATGTGGCACAGGGAGGGCGCACATCATGAGTGGCATTGCAGACGATGCTGGCTCCATGCCCGACGGCCCTGAGAGCGCGGGTTGGACATCGGACATCCTCTCGGACGGTCAGCCTGAGCCTTCGCCGCAGTTGGACGAGTCTCTCGTCGAGACCCACATCGCCGAGGGCTTCTCTCCCGTCTCGAAAGTCCGAACCGCGCGTGCGCATGCGGACGTGGGCGAGAAGCTGGGGAGAGCCCATCACAGGCGCACTAACTCCGGTGCGAGCCGGATGCGGATCGGCCTCGGTATCTTCGCAGCCTCGCTCGTCATAATCGTCTCCGCACTCGCCCTGTGGATTCACTCTCTCGACACCTCCATGCGACCCGACCCTGACGAGTACCGCAAGCTCGTGGAAGCGCTTGCCGCTCCTGGTGTCACCACGGACTCGGAGGCGCATCCCAATGCCTTCTACGTCCTGCTCGTGGGATCGGACGAGCGCGAGGGTGTCGAAGGTGCTCGCGGCGACGTGATCATCCTTGCCCGTCTTGACCCTGACGAGGGCGTGGTGGACCTCGTCTCGATCCCGCGCGACACGATGGTCAACATCGAGGGCTATGGCACGTGCAAGCTCAACTCTGCCTTGGCCTACGGGGGGACCGCTGGCATGGTCAATGCCGTCTCGGAGTTCGCGGGCGTTCCCATCTCGCACTACATGGAGATTGGCTTTGACGGGCTCGTACAGGTCGTCGACCGCCTGGGTGGCATTTGGGTCAACGTGCCAGAGGCCTTCACCGCTGGGGGCGAGCACTTCATGAAGGGCACGCGCGCGCTCATCTACGCTCGCGAGCGCTACAGCTTCGCGGGCGGAGACTTCACGCGCGCGCAGTCCCAGCGACAGGTGGTTACCGGCATCGCCAAGGAGATAACGGAGGCGTCGCCTGCCGATCTTCCTGGCATCATCAGCGACCTTGCGAAGATGGTCTCCACCGACTACGCCACCAAAGACCTCGTGAGCCTGGCCTTGGGCTTCCGAGAGTCGGGTATCACGATCTACCAGACCTCCTGTCCCAGCTATGGCTATGAGTCCGATGGGATTTCGTACGTTGCCACGATGTACGACGAGTGGCGGGACCTCATGTGTCGCGTCGATGCCGGCCTCGACCCTGACGACGCCGATGCTCCCATTCCCAAGGCGCAGTCGCAAAACGATGCGCTGGGCGCGGCGTCAAACGGCGCCGGCCCGAGGGACTACCGAGAGCTCGCAGAGACGGCCTTGACCACCGACGATGCCGAGAGGGTCGACTAACGCGGGGCGGCTGGGGCTTGTCACCTGCAAGCTGCAGGTGTCGCAATGTGCGAGCACGCTTCAAGAGAGAGGGCGAGGTTCTACCGTGAGGGTTCTAGTGACGGGTGCGAATGGGTTTGTGGGCAAAAACCTCTGTACGGCGCTCGAGTGCATCCGCGACGGGAAGGACCGTCGCTCGCATCTTCAGGCGCTGCTCCCGCTCGAGCTCTATCGCTACGACCGTGACAGCTCGCCAGACGAGTTGGCCCAATGGTGCGGGTCATGCGACTTTGTCTTCCATCTCGCAGGCGTCAACCGTCCAAAGGACCAGGTGGAGTTCGTGGGTAACGTTCGGGGGCTGGAGGACGTGCTCAGATGCCTCGAGGCGGCGGAGAACCGTTGTCC
Organism: uncultured Atopobiaceae bacterium; assembly: GCA_947303905.1. Lineage (GTDB taxonomy): Bacteria > Actinomycetota > Coriobacteriia > Coriobacteriales > Atopobiaceae > UBA1367. The sequence goes on along the minus strand of CAMYZR010000029.1, from coordinate 2,131 downwards.
CGTGATGCTGGCAAGCTCCGTGCAGGCGACGCTCGCGGGCAGGTTCTCCGGAAGCGCATATGGCAAGAGCAAGCTTGCGGCCGAGCGCCTGCTGCGCGCGCATGGTCTGGCGTACGGCTCGCGTGTGCTCGTCTACCGCCTCCCCAACCTCTACGGCAAGTGGTGCCGGCCCAACTACAACAGCGCGGTGGCCACCTTCTGCGATGCCGTCGCGAACGGAAGGCCCTATGCGGTGCATGACCCTTCCACCGAGCTCGAGCTCCTTTACATCGACGACCTCGTGGAGGAGCTCATCCGCGCGCTTCTGGGGCAGGAGCATCGCGAAGGAGAGTTCTGCGTCGCGGGGCCGACCGCCCACGTGACGCTGGGTGGGATCGTCGAGATGCTCGAGGGCTTCAAGGCCTCGCGCGCGAGCCTGCTCGTGCCTGACGTCTCTCCCAGCTCCTTCTCCAAGAAGCTTTTGAGCACCTACCAGAGTTACCTTGACCCAGACAGGCTGTCGTATGCGCTTGACGTCAAGGCAGATGCCCGGGGTAGCTTTGTCGAGGTGCTCAAGTCTGTGGATCGTGGGCAGGTCTCCGTCAACGTCTCAGCCCCCGGTGCAACCAAGGGCAGGCACTGGCACCACTCCAAATGGGAGAAGTTCCTGGTGGTGTCGGGTGAGGCGCTCATACGGGTCAGAAAGCTTGACGCCGATGCGACGGGTGAGCCCCATCCCGTGGTGGAGTACCACGTGCGGGGAGAAGAGCCAACGGTCGTCGAGATGGTCCCTGGCTACGTACACAGCATCGAGAACCTCTCGGACGAGCGAGAGCTCGTCACGCTCATGTGGGCAAACGAGTGCTTTGACCCCGAGCGGCCCGATACCTTCTATGAGGTGATTTGACATGTGTTATGACGTTTCGTTCAAGGGCGACGGGCGCATCAGGCTTCTCGTCATCGTGGGCACCAGGCCGGAGATCATCCGTCTCTCCGAGGTGATAAGGCGATGCCGTCGGTGCTTTGACACCCTCGTGTGCCATACCGGCCAGAACTGGGACTACAACCTGAGCGGAGTCTTCTTCAAGGAGCTCGGGCTGGATGGGCCTGACGTCTGCCTGGACGTGGTGGGAGAGAGTCTCGGCCAGACCATGGGCGCCATCGTCTCCAAGAGCTATGACCTCATGGCGCGGCTCATGCCCGATGCCGTGCTCGTGCTCGGCGACACCAACAGCTGCCTGAGCGTGATCGGCGCAAAGCGCCTGCACATCCCCATCTTCCACATGGAGGCGGGCAACCGTTGCAAGGACGAGTGCCTACCAGAGGAGATTAATCGGCGCATCGTGGACGTCACATCGGATGTGAACCTGCCCTATACCGAGCATGCACGCCGCTACCTCATCGAATGCGGGTTTCCCAAGGAGCGCACCTTTGTGACGGGAAGCCCGATGCCCGAGGTGCTGCGCGCCAACCTCGCGAGTATCGAGCAGAGCGACATCCATGAGCGCCTGGGCCTCGAGAGGGGTCGCTACATCCTGCTCTCCGCCCATCGTGAGGAGAACATCGACACCGAGACCAACTTCGAGAGCCTCTTCTCGGCGATAAACGCTATGGCAGCTACCTACGACATGTCCGTGCTCTATAGCTGCCACCCACGTAGCCGCAAACGTCTGGCGGAGCGCGGGTTTGCGCTTGACGAGCGGGTGCGCATGCACGAGCCGCTGGGCTTCTTCGACTATAACTGCCTGCAGATGGGTGCCTTCTGCGTCGTTTCCGACTCGGGCACGCTGCCCGAGGAGTCGAGCTTCTTCGCGCGCGTCGGGCATCCGTTTGCCGCAGTGTGCATCCGCACGAGCACCGAGCGGCCCGAGGCACTCGAGCGGGGGCACTTCATCCTCTCGGGCATTGACGAGAAGGGCCTGCTCCAGGCGGTTGATCTTGCCGTTGCCCTCAAGGATGCTGGTGATGTTGGCTCTGACGTGCCCGACTACGCCGACGAGAACGTGTCGGCCAAGGTCGTGAGGATCATCCAGAGCTACACAGGCATCGTCGACCGCATGGTGTGGCGAAAGGGCTAACATGGCACACTAGTTCCACGAAGAGAATGCGCCATACGTACGGTAGGTGAGGTGGCCCTGTGACGGAGAGCCTT
>CAMYZR010000028.1 GCA_947303905.1 uncultured Atopobiaceae bacterium | reverse complement strand
TCTACCGCAACGTGCTGGCGAAGGTTCCCGTGAGGAGGCGCAGGCGCGTCGCGGCTGCGTACAGCAGACCCTAGCGACCGCCTTTCCAAGCGTGGCCGACCGCTGTTCCGCGCAGCGCCGACCACCATTCCACGTACGGCCGACCACCCAGAATTGACCATGATTTCCCCAGTGGGGCGCACAGGGTCGCCCCGTCACCCGAGAAAGGGGAAGACATGGTCAGGTACAGGGAGATCCTCAGGCTCACGGCGCTGGGGATAAGCCAGCGGGGCATCGCCGGCTCCGTCGGCTGCTCGAAGACGACGGTGCAGGAGGTGCAGCGCAAGGCGGCCGCGCTGAGGCTCGGCTGGCCGCTTCCGGAGGAAATGGGCGACGAGGCGCTGCGCGCAAGGCTCTACCCTCCGCAGGACCGCTCCGACGCCACCAAGGCTGAGATCGACCACGAGTGGGTGCAGAGGGAGATGGGCCGACGCGGCGTGACGATGACGCTGCTGTGGAACGAGTACGCGGAGCGTGCCGTTCTCGCCGGCAGGACGCCCTACATGTACTCGTCCTTCTGCCACAGGCACCAGAGGTGGGTGGACGCGAACCCCGAGGTCGTGATGCACATCGAGTGGAGGCCGGGCGAGTGGTGCCAGGTGGACTGGTGCGGCGACGCGATGCGGGTCTGCGACCCCGACACGGGCGAGCTGCTGAAGGCGTACGTGTTCGTCGCCGACCTGCCGTTCTCCGCGTACATATACGCCGAGGCCTTCTACCGCATGGACGAGAGGGCGTGGGTCGAGGGTCACGTGCGCGCGTTCTCCGAGTTCGGCGGCAGCACGCCGCTCGTCGCCCCGGACAACCTCAAGACCGGCGTGACCAGGAACACCATAGACAAGCTGATAGTCAACGAGCAGTACCGCAGGATGCTCGAGCACTACGGCCGCGCCGCAGTCCCCACCCGCGTGAGGAGGCCGCGCGACAAGGGCAGCGTCGAAGGCGCGGTGCTCATCGTCGAGCGCCAGGCGATCGCCGCCCTGCGCGACCGCACCTTCACGTCGCTCTCCGAGCTCAACCAGGCCCTGTGGGAGCGCGTCGACGAGATCAACTCGAGGCCCTTCCAGAGGAGGGAGGGCAGCAGGGACTCGGTCCTCTCGGGCCAGGAGAGGGCGTGCCTGCAGCCCCTGCCGCCGACGCCGTACGAGCTGGTGGACCGCGAGACCGTCACCGTGAACTTCGACTACCACGTCCGCTTCGACGGGCGCTACTACTCCGTCCCGTTCACGCACGTGAGGAGGGACGTCGAGGTGGTCGCCACCAGGTCGGTGGTACCATATCATGCGACGGGGAGCGCCTGTGCCAGCACGCGCGCAGCCACGCGCCCAATGGGACCTACGTGACCGACAAGTCCCACATGCCGCGGCCCCACCGCGACTACGCGGAGTGGAGCGGCGACCGGTTCCGTAGGTGGGCGGCCGAGAAGGGCGAGCACGTGCTGGCCGTCGCCGACGCGATACTGAGGTCGCGCCAGGTCGAGCAGCAGTCCTACCGCACCTGCCGCGCGCTGCTCGCGCTCGGCGAGCGCCACGGCTGGGGCGAGCTCGAGGAGACGTGCGCCAAGGCGTGCGAGATATCCCGCAGCCCGAGCTACAAGACCGTGAAAACAATCCTGGCGCGCATGGCCGAGGAGGCCGCCGCCGACCCGGACGCCCACGCATTCGTGCGCGGCGCGGGACACTACGAGGACCTTGGCTAGGAGGGCACGATGGCAAACCAGAGCACGATCGACAGGCTGTGCGGGATGAGGCTCTCGCTCATGGCCCACGCGTACGCCAACCAGGACGCGGCGCCCGGCGTCGACGGGATGTCCTTCGACGAGAGGCTGGCGCAGATCGTGGACGCGGAGTGGGACGGCAGGCGCACCAACAAGCGCGCGAGGCTGCTCAGGCAGGCCCAGCTGGCGTGCCCGGAGGCGCGCGTCGCGGACGTCAGGTGGGACCCCGACCGCAGGCTCGACAGGTCCCAGATCATGGAGCTCTCCAACTGCACGTGGGTGACCGACAGGCGCAACGTGGTCATCACGGGCGCCACCGGGTCCGGCAAGACCTGGCCTCGCGTGCGCGCTGGCCGCCGCCGCGTGCGAGTCGTTCCACGCGACCAGGTACGTGCGCATGCCTCAGCTGATGGACGAGCTCGCCGTGTCGCGCGACGAGGACTGGCTCAAGGCCAAGCGGCGCTACGCGCGCTGCTGGTGGTCGACGACTTCATGCTGGAGCCGCTGCAGTGCAGGGAGGCCCGCGAGCTGCTCGAGCTCGTCGAGGCGCGCTACCGGCAGGGCTCGATGATACTGTGCTCGCAGGACGGGCCGGCGGGCTGGCACGAGAGGATCGGAGAGGGTGCGCTCGCAGACGCGGTCATAGACCGCGTGGTCTACAACTCGCGGATGATACACATCGAGGGCACCGAGTCCATGCACAAGCGCATGGCATCAGAGCGCTAGGCGCAGATCGCGGCTAGCGGTCGGCACGGCGCGCACGCACGGTCGGCGTGCCGTGCACGGCCGGTCGGATATATCCGGAACTCTGGACGTGCCGCCTCGGAGAGACGGTCACCACAGCCTGCTGTACGCATCGCGGCCCAGCTCAAGGCCATACACGCCCAGGAGTCGCTCGGGGCCGGGCTCAGGAAGTCTGAGGAGGTGGCCCGCGAGCTCGAGGCCAGCAGGCTCGCCGACGCCGCCAGGGTCATCCGAGAGGGCGTGGCCGAGACGCTCACCTACGCCCGCTTCCCGATGGAGCACTGGAGGCGGATCCGCACCAACAACGGCATCGAGAGGCTCAACCGCGAGGTCAAGCGCAGGACCAACGCGGTCGGCAGCTTCCCGGACGGGAGGTCGGCGATGATGCTGGCGGCGGCCGCTGCAAGTACGTCGCGGACGGGAACTGGGGAAAGAGGAGGTACCTCGACATCAGCCTGCTGGACCACTGGGACGAGAGGAGCGTGAGCCAGGACTAGCAACCGTCACAAGGTCCTGCCGGCACATGGGGTCACTCGACATTTGCGAAAGATACTTGACGGAACCAGGGAGGAGGGCATCGTACAGAGCATGTCCAGGAAGGGAGGTTGCATCGACAACGGCGCGATGGGGCAGGCGTTCGGCCAAATCAAGGACGAGTTCTACCGGAACCGGATATGGCTGAGCTTCGAGGACTTCAGGTGTAACAACGACGTCTACGTTGTCCGCTGGAACACGAGGAGGAGAGTTAAGCTGAAGGGGCTGGCTTGGAGGAGCTCCAGAATCAATCCCTGTATACTGCGTAGGTCCATATTTAGCTCGTCCAAGGAACGGGTGCAGTTCTGATGAGGAGATGAGCGCTGTTAGCGCGAGCATGAAATGGGCTGACGGGTTTTGCCTTTAGTAAATATAGATTGAGGCTGAGAGTTTAGAGATTCGTGTTGTTAATGCCGGTGCCTACGCCGCTGATTCTACTGCACGTCTTTATTCGATTGTCCTTGAATTGGTCACACCGATAATCCGATAGAGTCGCATATCTCCTTCCGAAAGAATGACCTCAAATCCTGGAGTATCATCGTCAAGCTCAATCAGGCCTCTCCAGATAATCTCGTTATAGCCGTCCTCATTGATAGTCGCCCCATCGGATTGCTCTTCGATATCTAGAAGAAGAACATACTGTGCGTTGTATTCGCGTAATAGTTCCAATACGTGGGTGTCGGTCGAGATATCGCTCAGGTGGGCATTAATGTACCTGGCGTTAGCGCTGTAACCAGCCGAGTTGAATCGGCGTGTGAATGTATTGACATCATTGATTGCATATGCGTAACAGCTGCCATCAAAAGCGAAGTTGATGACGAGGTCGTCGCCCGTGACTTGCTTTACCTGATTAAGGAATTCACGCTCATCGGGACTCAGCATGTTGTTGTTGACGTTGTTGTAGTGACGCGCACGCTTCAGCACATAACCAAAGGCGGTCACGGTTTTCTTGTCGAAATGGGGGAGAGTGAAGGAGGGATAGAAGATAGCAAGGGCTGATGCGGTAATGCAGAGTGCTGGAATAATCACGAGACGGAAACGTCGTGCGGCATTGTCGCTGTTGATCGAGATTAGTCTGAAGAGTCCCTGAGCAAAGCGTATTGTAGCAAAGAAGCCAAGGGCCGCCAAAGGCACTGCGATTGTGCATGCGCATGCAGCCAGCCGAATGACGTTGGAGTACCACAATCCTGTGACGAAACCCTTGAAAGAAGGATCTGCGGTTGCGGAGAAACAGTATAGACCGCTAAAGATGAAAAAGCCACAGGTCACCCAAAGATATCGCGTTCGATAGAGCGAGTAGGCAATTCCCGTCCACACGAAGAACGCCAGTACCGGCTGGATGGGTACTGCCTTGAATCCCATGAATACCACTTGGAGTAGAGCGTCTGCTTTTTTTTCGAAGGCCGTGTTGGGGTATTGGCACATCCCGTAGATTCGGGGGATGTTGTAGCAGACTGTCCATGCGGCGAGGACGAGCAACAGAAACCCGCATACGCAGAGGACGCTCTTGGCGATAGCGTGCGTGGCAAAGCGTCTCATAGTTTGGCGATAAATTAGGGATGAGACGTAGGGAACCAGCAACAACAGCGCAGTGAACATGCAGCTCGGATGCGCGAAGGCACAGGCAAGCAGGCAGAAGGCGAAGAGGATGCCCGAGCCAGCGGAGGAGCGTACATCGCGAAACGCCTCACAGGCGTTGACGAACTGTGCGACGACGACGATGGCAAAGACGAGACCGAGCGTAAAAGGCAGTAGTCCTGGTGGTATGAGGAGGCGCCAAGGGAAACAGCCGAACGCTAAGGGGAAGATGGCACCAAGTCTCAGGGCGAGCAGCTTGTCGGATAGAGTGCTGCGTACGAATAGATAGCTAGATGTAGGAATGGTGAATGCAATCAAGACGCAGTTGACGGCATTGGCGGCAAGTGGCGCTGAAACTCCCAAGCAAGAGACAAGCAAGCATGCGAGAACGTGCCAGCCTGCAGGATAGAAACCCGAACCGGGCATAGCGGCCTGACTTACGTCCTCATAGATGGACGCATGCAACATCGACCAGTTTCCGGTATTGACAAATCGGGCGATGAGGTTGAGATGGTTACACATGTCTGTGCGTGGTGTGAACGACTCGGGGCCATCAAGCGGTTTGATGAAGTACACGAGACACACGATCATGCCAAAGAGCACATAGGGCAGGTAGACCTTGAGCTCGCTCATGGGGGTGGCGAACTTGGGACCAGAGACACGGGAAGGAGAATCGAAAGACTGGGGCTGTGCTCCAGCGGGACTTCTTTTTGGGTCCCTATTTCCATGGCGGACGTGCACCGCCACCATGCACACTACACCAGCAAGTAGCGTAGGGGTAACGAGCGTGACCCATGTCGTGTGAATACCTCCCTCGCCACATACGATGCTGAGAATGGAATACGCACACGATGAAACGAGAGGAGCTGTAGCCAACGCAATGATTGGGTCGCGTGTGAGGCTCCGCGCAGTGAGATACCCCGGCACGTAGAACAGCACGAAGAATACCAGTACGGTAAGGAAAAAGAGGGGCCACATTTGCTACCTCCTTGATAGCAAAGCTGGAAAAGATGACGCAGGTTAGACTTGAACAGTATACCGGGACACCTACGTAGTGAAAACGACATAAAATGGAAGACGTCCAGATTTGAGTGAAACACGATACGAGATTCCATTCGCCACGTTGTCTTACATGGTTACAAACTGTAAACAGCGCCCGTTCGCACCGTCCTCACAACTATCCTCTATACTCCTATCCCGTATCCTCATACCTGTAATCAACTACCAGATTCGGAGGTCGCGTGAGCACTGCACGAATGACCATCCTGAGAACCATCCGCAAGTACGCAAAGGCCGTCTTACGCTACTTTCCTCGTGCTCGCCAGTGGACGCGAGCACGGTGGTGGGCCTATGAGCGACGTCACTATGAGAAGCTTACGAGAAGTATGCCCCTAGATCCCAAGGTCGTGGTCTTTAGCTGCTTCATGGGGCGTTCGTTTGCAGACACGCCCCGCGCCATCTATGAGGCGATGTGCGCAGACTCACGCTTTGACGACTTCGAGCTATGGTGGATTTTCCGCGAGGGGAGGATAGACCAGTTCCAAGACGATCCGAGTCTTACTCGAGCACATCTCGTCGTGCGTAGCACCGAGGAATACCAGAAGTTGCTTGGACGCGCGAAGTACTGGATTTTCAACGCTCGCTGTCCGGAATACATGCACCCGAAGCCGGACCAGGTCTATGTACAGTGTTGGCATGGTACTCCCCTCAAGCGCCTTGGCTATGATGTGCAGATTGAGACGAACAATGCCCTCAATACCACACTCGAGTTGGCGCAACGCTTCGAGATGGATTCGGCGAAGTGGACTTACCTCATCTCGCCCTCAGCTTTCACTTCGCAGCATCTGAGCGATGCCTTCGGACTCGCAGAAGAGAGGCGTCCCTCGGTTGTACTCGAAGTCGGCTATCCACGTAACGATGCAATTGCCCGCGCGTGCGAAACGCCCGAATCCCTTGCGGTCGTAAAGGCTCGTATTATGGATAAGCTTGGAGTACCCCAAGGAAAAAAGCTCCTGCTCTATGCCCCCACATGGCGCGACAACGACTACAAGGCGAGCATCGGCTATGTGCAGGATACGCTCATCGACTTTGACCTGCTCAAGAGTGAATTGTCTGACGAGTGGTGTATCCTCTTCCGCCCGCACTACTACATTGCCAATGAGTTCGACTTCTCGCGTTACGGTGATTTCGTCTTCAACGCGGCGACTGTGCCTGACATCAACGATCTCTACATCATCTCCGATGTGTTGATGACCGACTACTCGTCGGTGTTTTTTGACTATGCCATCACGAAGCGACCCATGCTTTTCTACTGGCCTGACTTCGAGTTTTATGCTGAGGATGTCCGTGGCTTCTACTTTGATCCGCGTACGATTCCTGGTCCCAAGTGTACGACGAGCGGAGAGGTCGTGACTGCGATTAAGGAGATTGACCAGTGGGATGCAACCTACAGTGAGGCATATGCAGACTTTCGCGAGATGTTCTGCCCGCAGGATGACGGCCATGCGGCCGAACGCGCAATCGAGCGGATATTCTTTCCAGAAGAGAAAGCTAGTGCCAGGCAGATTGATGAGGGAACCTCGGCATGATGCGTGTTCTCGCAGTATGTTTACGTTTGCTGGCGGCATTCTTTCGCCTGTTTCCGCTGCGGAAGCGTGTTGTGTTCCTCTCTCGGCAATCAAAGGTGTTCCCCTCCGATTTCCGGTTGCTCTCAGCCCATCTCCAAGAGGATGACCCGACACTCGAGGTTCGTATTTTTGCTACGGACTCTGAGCTGAGTGGCATGTTGCAATTCGCCCTGCACATGTTCGAGCAACTTTGGTTTGCCTCGACCTCTCGAGTTGTGGTTCTCGATGGCTACAACCCCACTGTCTGCATTCCTCGAAAAAGGCAAGGAGTCTTCGTCATCCAGCTGTGGCATGCGGCTGGAGCCTTCAAGAAGTTCGGCTTCCAGAGTCTGGACACGCCTGCCGGTCGTAGTACCGCTCATGCCGAGACGGCATGCATGCATAGAAACTACGACATCATCGCTGCTGCAGGTCCAGGAGCCATCGAAGCCTACTCTGAAGCCTTCGGTTATCCTCCGAGCGCCGTCATCGCAACAGGCCTTCCACACATCGACCGGCTTGTGAAGCGCATGGCAGAAAGAGAGGGCTCGGCTGATATCCGGGCAATGAATTCTTGGCTGGACAACGGGAATCTCAATGTCGTCTATGCTCCTACACTTCGGCGCGACGTGGATGCAAGCTGGCTCACACGCGCCGTCGATGGGCTGGCAGAGGCGCTCGCAGACGCTCCTGTCAACCTCATTGTCTCCAAGCACCCTCTCACTACCATCGACGAGCGGCTCCTTGTCCAGCACAAGCATGTTCACGTGCTGGCACGCTACAGCACGACAAGTCTCCTGTCCGTTACTGACGTGCTTGTGAGCGACTACTCTGCCATCTCTCTCGAGGCAGGCCTGGTGGGTATTCCCGTGCTCTTCTATGTGCCTGATATCGAGCAGTATCGCACATCCCCTGGACTCAACATCGATCCCGTCGCACACCCGCAGCACTTCGGTTCTGCCAATGCAGCCGACATTGCCGCGATGCTTATGAATCGCGAAGAGTTTGATGTTGTAGCAAGACGTTACCAAGCCTTTATCTGTAGCTACTATGCTGGCGTCGACCCGATAGGCAGTACCAGGCAAATAGCCAGAATGATTGACGAGCACCTTTTATGACACTCGAACGATTCTGGAGCTACTTCAGCCTCGATGATAATCCCAATAATGTGCGATACTCAAAACATCTCATCGTGGAAGGACACACCCGTGAAGTATATTCCCCTACGTATATGGAAGCTATCACGTTCTGGTCACCTTCGTCTTGTGTTCGACCTCCCGGATAATCCTCCGGCTGACCACGTCCAACTCATCTTTGCTGTGCGTTCACCAGGGGTCGATGAATGGTATCCGGGTGCTTCCGTCGTACAACAGCATGAGTTCAAGGTCTCTGCTGGAAAGACGGCAGGGAGCTATATAGTCGACATCCACTTTGCTGACCTTGAATGGCACAACGGTCGCTGGAACGTATACGTATACATCGACGCGGATGATAATCAGCTCGTCTTTGAGTTCAAGTTTTCCGTCAAGCAGCGCAGATACCTCTATGCCCATGTCAGACAGGCACACCTTGTGGGAGATACGGTCATGTTTCCCTATCTCACAAGGCATCGGACTCTTGCATTCCTCTACCGCGAACGCGAATGGTATGACTCCCCGTGGTACCAGAAAAAGGAGCTGGCCGCTACAGCTGTGTACCGGCTCTTCCGCAGGCACTTTGACAAACAGCGCATTTGGATCGTGTACGAGAAGAAGTGCGCACGTGCGCAGGACAACGGGTTCTACTTCTTCAAATGGTGTATGGAGAACCTTTCTCCAAAGGAGCGCAAGCGCATCTACTTTGTCATTAATCCTAGCTCCGCCGACTACGAGCGCGTAAAGCCCTACGGCCGCAACGTTCTCAAGTTTCTGAGCTTCCGGCACTACCTCTACTGCATAGCGGCAGAGATGCTCGTAGGCTCTGAGACAAAGATGCACCTCTCGCCCTGGCGCTCACGACCCGCTTACACCAAGCACAAGCTTGTGAAGACCATGACTTTCTTCCTGCAACATGGCGTAATGGCCCTCAAGCGCACTGACGAGGGGCTAGGTGCCACGGGATATCACCCCTCAAACTATTTCCTTGTATCGTCAGAGCGCGAGCAACAGGTGATAACCGAGCACTTTGGCTATGACGTCGCACATGTGCCTGTGCTAGGCCTGGCTCGATGGGATGCCCTGCAGGACCGCTCTAATCCTACAGCTCCAACAATTCTTCTCATGCCTACATGGCGTGGATGGCTTTCGTATAGCAGTGACGAGGAGTTCTTGGAGACCGACTACTACCAAGGCTATGCAAACCTGCTAAACAATCCAGAACTCGAAGCATGCCTCGCCGCCCACAATGCGACGTTGTTGGTCTGCTTGCATCCCCTATTCTTGCATCTGCAGCATCTGCTTGTGACTAA
>CAMYZR010000027.1 GCA_947303905.1 uncultured Atopobiaceae bacterium | reverse complement strand
GTTGTCATCCAGTATCTGCCGCTTGGTCACCCTGCCCACGATTCCGTCAAAGTAGGCGCGCAGGATATCCTCGTTGCTTCCGCTCGAGGACAGCAGAGCGAAGCGCCCTTCCAGCGTCTGGAGATATACTTCCTTCGTGTACACGGAGCGCTCCGAGGACTACGGTGAGTTCTTCGCCGCCGTGCGGGATGCCGCGCAGGCAAAGCAGGCGCGGGAGTACGGGCTGGACATGGCCAACCAAAGGTGCAGGTGAGCATATGCGCGAGCTGTTACATGATCCCTTTTACGAGCTGCTGGAGCATTACCCGCGACGCGGGGTCGACTACTGCCTCATCGAGGACGACACGCCTTACCAGGGATATCGCTCACACAAGGATGCCGTGCTGTTTGCAACGCTCAAGGTGATCGAGCGGGACATCGAAACGCAGCTACGGGATGAGCTCGCGTATGGCGGGAAAGCCCATGACGAGCCGTTCCCGTGGAGCCTGGATATCGGGAAGGCGCAGGGTCATCAGATTGACGCGGGCACCTTGCTCCACGTGCCGGAGATTCTGCGGACGGACCGCGCCGGCCGGAGGCACTACGACTGCAAGCTGCCAGACCCCCTGAAGGGCGAGCAGATTCCGTACTGGTATGCGTTCTGGGAGACCCCGCACCCCTCGGGGTACGGGCCAGACGACTTTCGCAAGGTCAACTCCGCGCTGTTCCCAGAGGGAGCCAACGAGCTGGAAGTGTACGAGTGGACCACGGACTGGTCCAACCTCTTTGACGATGGGCACGAGTGGTGGGGCGCGGCGTGCTGGAGCGTGTACGACAGGCGCATGGGCAGGTACGTCGTCATGATGGCGTCGGAGACCGACTGACGACTGCAGGCCTGCGAGCTCAGGTTTGACGAAGGCGAGCCGTGTCACGAGGACGGAGCTGTTAACACACCGGCAGGAAACCAAAAGTGCGCACTTCTCGGAGGCTATTCGGACTCTCAAAACAAGAGTCCGAATAGCCTCCGAGAAGTGCGCACTTTTTTCGACAGGTCGCTGGCGAATGGGCATTCGTCGACGATGAGCCCACATACGAAAACAGGCCCCGAAGGGCCTGCGAAGGTTTGGTAGCCCGTACCAGATTCGAACTGGTGATCTCCGCCTTGAGAGGAAAACCAGGGGTCTCCCTCGCAGGGTCCCTGAGCGACTTTCCCCAGCTCAGGGTTCCTGCATGGGACTCCATGGGACCAGCGGGTACCGGCCAAAATCCCCTCAGAAATCCCCTATGCAATTCCCTTGCATCCAGAACGGGTTTCCGCAGGTAAAGCTCATGCCGCTCCAACCTGCACCGAGGGCAACTAGGGGACACAATCGCGCTCACAAGCCGCATTCAGATAAACATTTATGCCATTCGCAAAATAGATTTATATTTCGCGCAGATTTTGTTACCATTTCGTATTTGTTACGGGCATCAATTGTTTTTTACGAGCATCAATTGTTTTGCCTTTACCCAATGTGGGGTGGCGCGAGCCGCCCAAAGAACGGGAGGATTCACATGGAAGCGCTCGAGCGCTTGCTGGGCTACCTCGTGGTACGCACGCCCAGCGACGAGAACAACGACACGGTGTGTCCCAGCTCAGACGGCGAGTTTGCGCTTGCCAACAAGCTGGCCGACGAGCTGAGGGAGCTGGGCGTAGACGACATAACCGTCACCGACACCTGCTTCGTCTATGCAAAGATTCCTGCAACCTCAGGATACGAGGGCGCCAAGAAGCTTGGCCTCATCGCCCACATGGACACCGTCTCGCAGTTCTGCGACCACGACATCACCCCTTGCCTGCACGAGAACTACGACGGTTGTGACCTGCCCCTGGGCAACAGCGGACGCGTACTCTCCGTGAGCGACTTCCCGCGCCTGAAGAAGCTGGCTGGCTGCACGCTGCTCACCTCTGACGGCACCACCATCCTGGGCGTGGACGACAAGGCCGGCATCGCCGAGATCATGAGCGCCCTTGAGCGCATCCTCACCCAGAACATCCCGCACGGCGCGCTGCGCATCGCCTTCACGCCCGACGAGGAGATTGGCACCGGCGCCTCGTACTTCGATGTCGAGGGCTTCGACGCCGATGTGGCCTACACCATGGACGGTGACGCCGAAGGCGAGATCCAGTATCAAAATTTCAACGCCTGCGAGGCAACGTTCAAGATAACAGGCGTCAGCGTACATCCGGGTTCCGCCAAGGACATCATGGTCAACGCCTCGCTGGTTGCCTGCGAGATCAACAACATGCTGCCCGGCTGCGAGACGCCGCGCTACACCGAGGGCTGGGAGGGCTTCTACCACCTCTGCTCCATCAACGGTGACGAGACCGCAACCGAGTCGGTCTACATCGTGCGCGACTTTGACGCCGCCTCCTTCGAGGCGCGCAAGGCAACGCTGCGCCACATCGAGAAGGTGCTCAACGAGCGCTGGGGCGCCGGCACCGTGCAGCTCACCATCAAGGACGAGTACCAGAACATGGAGCGCGTCATCGAGGGCTGCCCGTACACCATCGAGTACGCCAAGGAGGCCTGCGAGCGCGTCGACCTGCCGTGGAAGGTGACGCCCATCCGTGGCGGCACCGACGGCTGCCAGCTCTCGTTCCGCGGTCTCCCCTGCCCCAACCTGGGCACCGGTGGCGACGGCTACCACGGCCCCTACGAGCACGCCACGGTGGAGGGCATCAACGCCGCCACCGGCGCCCTGGTCGAGCTCGTCAAGGTCTACGCCGAGCACAAGTAGGCAATGCGCCGGGGCGGCGACCATGCCACCCCGGCTTTCAATGCAACAGAGAAAGGAAAGATCGTGTCTGAAGCAACCATGACCGAAGATGAGCCATATCTAAAGGCCAGCGAGCCCAATAAGCGCAAGCTAAACTTCCCCACGTCTATCACGGTGCTGTTCATCGTGATGCTGTTCGCCGCTGCCCTCACCTACATCGTGCCGGCAGGCGAGTATTCCAAGCTCCTCTATGACGAGGATGCCGGCGTCCTGACCATCACCAACCCCGATGGCAGCGTCGAGACCAAGGAAGCCACGCAGGCCACCCTCGACGAGCTGGGCGTTTCTGGTAAGATCGAGAGCTACCTCGACGGCTCCATCTCCAAGCCCGTCGCCGTGCCTGGCACCTACCAGCGTGTGGCACAGAACCCGCAGGGTCCGCTGGAGTTCTTGCTTTCGCCCATTCGTGGCGTCTATGACACCATCGACATCATCCTGTTCGTCTTCATCCTTGGCGGCTGCATCGGCGTGCTCAACTACATGGGCGCCCTTGCGGCAGGCGTCGCAGCGCTCTCGCGCCTCACGAACGGCAAGGAGTACCTGCTGATCATCATCCTCTCGCTGCTCATGGTGGCAGGCGGCACGACCTTCGGCCTCTGCGAGGAGACCATCGCCCTCTACCCCATCCTGATGCCTGTCTTCATCGCTGCGGGATATGATGCCATGACCTGCATCGCGGTCATCTTCGTGGGTTCCTCTGTGGGCACCATGTACTCGACGGTGAACCCGTTCGCCATCGGTGTGGCCACCAAGGCCGCCGGCATCGCCATGTCCGAGCAGATGAGCTGGCGCTTCATCGCGCTGGGCATCGGCACCGCCATGGCCCTTGCCTACGTGCTGCGCTATGCGCACAAGGTGCGTCTGGATCCGTCCCAGTCGGTCTGCTACGACTTCAAGGACAAGATCGAGGAGAAGTGGGGCAACCAGGGCGAGGCCCCCGCGTTTGACCTGCACATGAAGCTCTCGCTCGGTGCCTTTGGCCTGGCGTTCGTGGTGCTGGTGTACGGCATCGTGCGCTACCTGTGGTGGTTCGACACCATGACCTCGGTGTTCCTCGCCTGCGCCATCGTGCTGGCCTTCGTCTCCGGGCTCGAGGAGGAGACCTTCATGGACCAGTTCATCGGCGGTGCCGGTGACCTCATGAGCGTGGCGCTCGTCATCGGCGTGGCCCGCGCGGTCAACATGCTGCTGGAGGACGGACTCATCTCCGACACGATCCTGTACTTCTTCTCCAACCTCGTGGCCGGCATGAGCCCTGTGCTGTTCATCGTGATGATGCTCGTCGTCTACATCATCCTGGGCTTCTTCATCAACTCGTCCTCGGGCCTGGCGGTGCTCTCGATCCCCATCATGGCACCGCTGGGTGACGCGGTGGGCGTTTCCAAGCCGGCTATCATCGCCGCCTACAACTACGGCCAGGGCCTCATCAGCTACATCACGCCCACGGGCCTGATCCTGGCAAGCCTTGCCATGGTTGACGTCCCCTTCAGCCGTTGGCTCAAGTTCATCAACCCGCTGCTGGGCGCCACCATCGTGCTGAACGCCCTGCTCCTCATTGCCCAGGCACTGATTGGGTAATCCCCAAGGAAGCCAAAGGACAACTTCCCCGCAGACGGGCGCCTTCCCACGGCGCCCGTTTTTTTGCGAATAAGAACAGTTTGAAGGGGCAAAAGAGGGCGTGTCCCTTAGTTGCCCTTCGGAATCAGGGGGCGGCTTAAGCCTTACGCACCTTCCTCGAGATCCGGCTTCTTTGGCTTCTCCTTGACGCACCAGCGGCGCACCTCGTCCATCCAGAGGCGGGTGAAGTCCTTCCTTCCCCTGATCCTGATCTTGTAGCACAGGTCCAGATGCTCATGGCTGTCTGCGCCGAGCGAGGCGGACTCGACGATCTCGAAGATGCGGCCGTCCTTCCAGTAGACGCGCTGCGGTGTCATCGTGCCGTCTGTCTCCGTGTGGACGTCGACGGCGACGTAGCGCTTCTCGGGCTCCTGCGAGCGCGCGCCATAGTTCATTGCCATACGATCTCCCGCTCGACTATCAGGCCTGCATGCGAATTCAAATACGGCTATTGTGCCCCAATTCGAGCCCTGGCACCGCCTTGGTCACCATGGCGTGGTGACCAATCTCATGGTGACCAACTGGATGGTCATCAGAGGCAAAGGGGATTGCCCGAACAAGGGATGGGGCTATTGTGGAGTCATGAAATACTTTGGGGCCGCTGACCTGCATAGATTTGGCGTTTCATGGTGACCGGTTGGTGACCAAATGGTAACCTGCTAAAAGAAAAGGTCAGAGGATACAACCTCTGACCTGCAAGTTTTGGTAGCCCGTACCAGATTCGAACTGGTGATCTCCGCCTTGAGAGGGCGGCGTCCTAAACCGCTAGACGAACGGGCCATATGTGATGCGGAGGCGTGCGCCTCAACGCGAAGTTAATCATACACGAACACATCCGCCAATGCGAGAGGATATTTCAACTTTCTTGTCCGCGTCCGCTAATCCTTCACGAGATTACGCCCGCGCCGCTCCAGCACCGCCGATCCTACGCGTAGCCCCACGTGAGAAGACGCCAGATGCCGTCCGTGCCGGTACGCCCAAGGTGCCACGAGAAGTCGGTATAGTCGGTGTCGGCATCCCACACGGAATCCTCCGCGTCCTCCCCCACCGGCGAATGGAAGTCCGACATAAAGACGATCGCCTGGTCGAACTTCTTGGTGTCCTCGGCGCGCAGGCTGTTGACGTACTTGAGGTCATCCTTGCAGGTCTTGTCATCGGTGAAGGCGATGCGCTTCATGACGCAGCCCTTCCACATGCCAAACTGCTCGAGGATCGCATCGAGGGCCGCGTCCATGTCCGCCTCGGTGTAGAGCTCTGACGTTCCGTAGTCCACCACGCAACCGGCGACGATCGGGTCGACCTGGTCCAGGTACTCCTCGAGCGTGAGCCCGCCGTCCATGATCTCGTGCGCGACGTCGGAGCTGTCCACATAGCGGATGTGCCAGGGCTCGTAGCTATAGCCCGTCATGATCTTCTTGCCCGCGGGACAACGCAGAATGAAGCCATGGTCGGCGAGCTTGGCATGGACCTTCTCCCAGACCTTGGGATGCATGGCCATCTCCGCCTCGTCGGTGACAGCGACGCCCGCGATGATGGGATAGAGGTCGAGCGCCAGGCCCGTGTGGTACTCGGAGAAGCCCGGGGCCGTCACGTTATGCTTCACGTAGGCCGCGCCATGCTCCTCGGTGAGCTTCTCCACGAGCTGCTGCTGGTCCTCCACGCTGACGAAGGCAGAGCCGAGGTCGATGTAGACACCATCGGCCTCCAGATCGGACTTGAGCGAGACGAACGCGTCGTTGGCCTTGGTCTCCAGCTCCACGGTATCGCCCTCGGAGTTGGTGTAGCTGACGAAGGTAAACGTGTCGCGCCAGGCATCGGCGATCTTGTGTTGCTTGTTGACAAGCGCCAGGTATTCCAGGTCTCCCGAGAGGTCCTCCGGAAACTCCTCGACGACCTCCTCGTCCGTGTCCTTCGAGCAGCCCGCCAGAAGCGTCGCGCCAAACGTACCGGCAAGCGCGCCGACAAAGCCTCGTCTGGTCAAGCTTCCCTCAAACATGCTTGCCATATTCGGTCCCCTAACCCGTAGCCAAACCATCCGTCCCATTGTATCGCAGAAAGAAACCCCGGGCAGGAGGTCGCTCCTGCCCGGGGAAGCCCGGCATATGTCGTTGAGCCACTACCCTACTTGGTCTTGACCGCACCCTTCGTGGTCCACTTGCCGTAGAAGGTCTTGGTGACGCCGTTGACCTTGACCTTCTTGTAGGTGCGCACGCGGACGTAGTACTTCTTGCCGCTCTTCAGGCCCGTGATCGTCTTGGAGAGCTTGGTGTTGCCCTTGACGGTGAACGTCTTGGCCTTCTTCATGTTGGAGTAGACGGAGTACTGGACCTGGTAGCCGGTCGCCGCCTGGGCCCTGGCCCACTTGACCGTGATCGCCTTGGACTTGCCGGCCTTGCTGGTGATTTTGGTGTTGGAGAAGGACGGACGGTACTGCAGGGTCATCGAGTAGTTGGTGTTCACGTCGACGTAGTACGGATAGGACGTCCTGAGGTAGTAGGTGCCCTTTGCGAGGGTGACCTTCCACTTGGTGTAGTAGCCGCGGTAGCTGCTCGACCAGTCGTGAGACGTCGCGTTCCACGTGCCGCCATTGAGCAGGTAGTTGTCGGTGTTGCTGGTCTTGACCACGCCCACGAACGGAGGATCGTCGGTGGTCTTGCACTTTGCGACGATCGTGATCGTGCCCTTGGCAGGAACCGTGAAGCGGTAGGTGTCAAAGTAGGCGGCGTCCATCAGGTCGTAAAGGTCGTTGGTGTCCTTCCTGGCGGAGAACGTCGTGTCGAGCCAGACGCCCTTTGCCGAAGACCAGCTGGATGCAAACGCAGGCTGGCTCACACCAAGCGTGGCGGCGAAGGCGATTGCCGTGGCCACAAACATACGAAGGAACTTCTTCATGTCATCACCCCTCTTGTTGCCCGTAACTTGATTACACTCTACATTCCTCGGTCGTTGACGCTGTTTTCCAAATGCTGCCTTGCAGTGTAAAGATGCGAACGGTCGGCTTGGTCAACTGGCGGGTGACATCCCGTCCAAAAGCAACCGTCCCCAATGGACGGGAGGGCCGCCCTCTCGAACAGCCCTCCCCTGTCAGTCGCTTGTACCTGAAGCGCTACACCAGCTGGGTCACGCGCTCCACCGCCGGGAAGCTCCGCATGGCTCCCGTCGGGCAGGCCTCCACGCACTTGAGGCAGCTCGCGCAGAAGGTGCGCGCCTCCTCCGGCACCATGGGGTTGACAACCGTCGAGAAGCCACGGTTGTACAGGCCCAGGAAGGTCTTGCCCACCACCTGGTCGCAGGTGCGGTAGCACAGGCCGCACAGCACGCACTTGTCCGGGTCGTGCACGATGACCTCGCTCACCACCGGCACGTCCTCGCGGTCGTGCATCTCGCCCGCGAACTTCTCGGGCTCCACATTGAAGCGGTTGGCAAACTTGATCAGGCGGCAGTCGAAGTAGTCGTGGCAGCCGCACTCCAGGCAGCGGGATGCCTCGCGCAGCGCCTGCTCCTCGCTGAAGCCGAAGTAGATCGGGTCGAAGTTGTCGCGGCGCTCCTCGGGGGTGAGGCCCGGCATCTTCTCGCGGTTCTGCTTGGGCTCGTCCTCGAAGTCCTCGGGGGTCTTCTCCTGCGTCACGAAGTACGGAACCTGCGCGCGCACCTCGTCGCCCTCGAGGTAGTTGTTGATGCACAGCGCGGCCTTCTGGGCCTCGGCGATGGCCTGGATGGCGATGCCGGCGCCGCGGTTGGTCACGTCGCCCGCCGCGAACACGTTGTCATACGCCGTGCGGAAGGTCATCTCGTCGCAGGCGATGGTCCCGCGCTGGGTGAGCAGCTCCTCCGCCACGGCACCCGCGCAATCGGCACCCTGGCCGATGGCCATGAGCACGTCGTCCACGGGGATGTCCTCGGTTGCGCCCTCCACGGGCACGGGGCGGCGACGACCGGAGGCATCCGGCTCGCCCAGCTCCATGACCTGCAGCTTCATGCCGGTCACATGGCCGTTCTCGCCATAGAACTCGATCGGGTTGGTGAGGAACTTGAAGGTCACGCCCTCCTCCTCGGCCTCCTCGATCTCGATGTCAGCAGCGGGCATCTCTGCACGCGTGCGGCGGTAGACCACGTAGACCTCCTTGGCGCCCAGGCGCACGGCGGTGCGGCAGCAGTCCATGGCGGTGTTGCCGCCGCCACACACGGCCACGCGCTCGCCCAGCGTGGGACGCTCGCCCAGGCCCAGGCGCTCCAGAAAGTCGATGCCGCCGTGCACGCCGGCGAGGTCCTCGCCCGGCACGCGCATGTTCATCGAGCGCCAGGCGCCCAGCGCCAGCAGCACCGCGTCGTACTCGGCGCGCAGCGCGTCAAACTGGATGTCGCGGCCAAGCTTCACGCCGTTTACCATCTCCACGCCCGCGTCGGCGATGATCTCGATCTCGCGGTCGAGCACGGCCTTGGGCAGGCGGTACTCGGGGATGCCGTAGCGCAGCATGCCGCCCATCTTGGGCTGCTGGTCGAAGATGGTGACCGCATGGCCGTAGCGGCGCAGGAAGTACGCCGCGGTCAGGCCGGCCGGGCCACCGCCGATGATGGCCACGCGCTTGCCGGTGTCGGGCTCGCACGAGACCACGTACGGGTCGCCGTCAGCCTCGATCTTGTCGGCGGCAAAGGCTTTGAGGAAGGCGATGGAGATGGGCTCCTCCACCATCTTGCGGCGGCAGGCGTCCTCGCAGGGATGCGGGCACACGCGGCCGATGGAGGCGGGCAGCGGGAATGCCTCGTAGATGGTGGAGACCGCGTCCTTGTAGCGGCCCTCGCGGATCTCGCCCACGTACTTCTGGCAGTCGGTCATGGCCGGGCAGTTGAGCTTGCAGGGCCCACGGCAGTCGCCGGTGTGGTCCGAGAGCAGAAGCTCCAGCGCGGTCTTGCGCGCGCGGTCGACGCGCTCGGAGTGCAGGTGGACGACGTAGCCCTCCTGCGGGCGAGCCGAGCAGGCACGCAGCAGCTTGGGCACGCCCTCGACCTCGACGAGGCAGATGCCGCAGGCGCCGTAGATGGCGGTGCGCTTGTCAAAGCAGAGGGTGGGAATCTCGACCCCAGCCCTCGTTGCCGACGTCAGGATGGTGTCGGAGGGCTCCGCCACAACCTGCACGCCGTCAATGGTGTATGTGATGGACATGGTTTGCTCCCCCTCCCCTATGCGACCTGAACCGCGCCAAAGCGGCAGGCAGTCTTGCAGTTGCCGCACTTGATGCACAGCTGCGGGTTAATCTCATGCGGCGACTTGCGCTCGCCGGAGATGGCGCCCACGGGGCACTGCCGTGCGCAGGCGGTGCAGCCCACGCACTTGGTCTTG
>CAMYZR010000026.1 GCA_947303905.1 uncultured Atopobiaceae bacterium | reverse complement strand
TTGTTCTTTAGATTGCCAGTAGCGATGGTTACGCCTTTGAGGGGGGTGTCGCCATGATCTCTCTGCTGCCCGGTAGCTTTGCTGCCGACGACAGCCTCTATGAGGAAGATCTGTCTGACTCTGAGCTCTCTGCTGTCTCACTGACACGCGAGCTCCTGTGGCTCTTTTGGGCCGATGCGATTGACGCGTGTGCCCAGATGGTCGACGGCACAAGCAGACTGATAGGTCCAGAGGAGCCCTACGAGTTCTCTGGTCCGGCGCAGATCACCAGGGTGTTGCAGTCCATGCGCGACGGACACGCCTCTCGCCTCATCATGCGCGACGAGCATTACGATGTGGTTAGCCTCGGGCGGGATGCCTGCATGGTCTTGTCGCAGCTCGGAATCGAGGAGTCTGGCTCAGGGGGCCCCCTCCAGCGTCGCCCTGCCTCGGTCAAGCGCTTTCATTGCACGACCGTATGGTCTTGGGACAAGGGGGGCGAGTGCAAACTGGCGCTCTGGAGCTGGAGGGGCTTCACCGGCCTTCCCAAGATCGAAGAGCGGCTTTCCGAGAGGGCTCGCACGACAAGCTCCCCCATCGGCACCCTGAGGGGCACGGACGATCCCGCCCAGCGGCAGCCCGCCCTGCAGGCACGCGGGACCGACGGCGTGACCCACTGGATCCAGCCGGATAGCATCATCTACGTTGCGGCCGCGCACCAATACACCGACATCTACTGCACCGACAGGCGCCTGCGTCTGCGCGCCTCAATCGCCTCGATTGCGGATCAGCTGAGCTCGGTGGTCGTGCGCGTGCATCGCAGCTACGCCGTCAACCCGGCCTACATCAGTCGTTTTGAGCAGGACTCCCTCTACCTGACCACTGGTGCGGTGATCCCCATTCCCGCAAAGCGATTGCGCGAGGTCCGCCTTGCCCTGCAGGAGCACTTCAACAAGCTCGGCAAGAGGGACTAGTTCCAGGCCTCGTAGCCATGCGTTGCGGACAGGCACTACATATATGCACGTGCCTCCTCGTCAACACTATATATATTATGTACGCGAGGGAGGAACTGACGCCTAGTTCAAGCGCGAGGCTAAAACAGGTCTCCCATTTCGGCGGCCCAGTCGATATCGGTGGGTCGCCCTTCTGCATCGAGGCGCCCTGGCGTCCAATGGCAGGCTGCAAGGTCAACGTGATCCTCGTCTAGAAAAAGCACGCCCTCGCGATGCAGCATGATGCTCTGGACCGTGGGGTTGCCCTCCTCGTCGGTTGGGTAGATGCGTCCATCTTTATAGACCACGCGATGGCAGGGTATCGCGCCCTCCTCGAGGGAGCTCTTCATGGCATAACCCACAAAGAGCGCCTTGCGTGGCTGGCCGATGGCTCGCGCAATGTCACCGTACGTGCTCACGCATCCATACGGAATCTGGCGAACCACCTCGTAGACCTTATCGTTGAAGGCGCCCACCCGCTACTCCCCTTGCGTGGCGTCAACGTCCGTCGTGGCTTCGCCCTCGGACGCGCGCTCGCGCTTCTCCAACCAACGGTCCAGCTGGATCTTGAGAAAGGCCGCCGTGGGTACCGCCACCAGCATTCCCGCGATACCACCCACGCCACCGCCTGCGATCAACGCGGCAATCACCAGCATGGGATGCACCTCAACATTGTCGGACAGCAGGCGCGGGTTGATGATGTTGCCGTCAACGAACATGATGACGCCCATCGCAGCAAAGCCCAGCGCCATGGTGAGCCATGATCCCTCCGTCAGGCACATGAGTGCGATGCTGCCAAAGCCGACCGGCCCGCCGATGTAGGGGATGAGATTGCCCAAGCCCGTGAGCAGGCCGATGACCGGCCCATAGGGAACACCGATGGCCGTGAGCACGATACCCGAGAGCGTGCCCACCACAAGGGCGTCGATACCCTGGCCGCGGAAGTAGCCGGAGAACACGCGGTCCGCGTCGGCGATCATGCGCGAAGGGTCGATGGCATGCTTGCCGAGCACGGCGTGCATCACGCGCGCAAGGTAGTTGGACACGCGCGGCCCGTCGATGAGCAGGTACACGCCAAAGATGATGGCGAACAGCGCCGTCGAGGCTGCATTCTTGGCACCGTTGAAAATGGTGATCAGGTTGTTGTCGCTATCCTTCGATATGATGCCCCACTGCTCGAGACGCTCCTCGGCAACCGCGATGTACTCAAGGAAGTCGCCGCTCGCGTCAGCGAAGATCGCCTGGATGTTGGTCCACTTGAGGCTGGCCAGGCTGTGCGTAATCATAAGCAGCAGCACGGTCACGATGCCCAAGAGAACCAGCAGCACCAGGATGAGGCTAATCGCCACGGCTGCGTTGCGGCGCTTGGTGCCGTTGTTGACATAGCGCGGGCGACGCCTGAGCCGATGCGACACACGCTTGACCAGCGGGTTGAGGACGTAGCTCAAGGCGGCGCCGTACACGAGAGGCTCCAGCACCGCACAGATGAGATCCCACAGCGTTGCGATGACGGGCGATGCGGAGTACAGCACCATGAGCGCTGCCATGGTGAGCAGCACGGTGGCGCTGGCGTAGGCGCACACCTTGACATAACGGCTGTCGAGCCGATTGAAGAAGCTGTTCATGTTGGTCCCTCACTAGGAATAAGACACGTGTCCCATTGTACGCGCGGCGGGACGTTTGTCTGGCGCCATCAGTTGCAGCGCTCGAAAGTTTTCATGGGGGATTTTGCGCTTGGTGCAGTCCGGAGTCTGGGGTGGGGCGAAAGTTTGCGCTTGGTGCACTGCGGAATCGGAGGCGCAGCAAGATTATGCGGCTGGTGCACTCCGGAACGAGTGTCGCGGCGGTATTTTTCGCGTGGTGCACCCGATTCCTCACCGCGGTGCACCACGCGGAAAATTCCTCCCAACGCCACCGCGCACAGCGCACCAGACGCGAATTTTCGTCGAGCACCATCCAGCGCAGTGCACCAGCCGCAAAATATCGCCGTACCCCAAGCCGTAGACTGCACCAGGCGGAGATTATCTCCAACCGCACCACCCTGCCCAAAGCCAATCCTCAGGCAGAACCACGTTTTAGCTATAGATACGTGTCGAGCAGACGCTGCCGAGCAGCTCTATATTTTCGGTCACGAAGAATGCGCAGCGCCCTGGCGCGAAAGCCGAGGCCATCATACGGTGTCAGCAAGTCAACAAAGTCCCGCAACGTTCGCTCAAGCGCATCGACCGTACAGACATCTTCGATCATCAGCGGATACTGGTAGATGCCGAGCTTCGCATAGTCCTGTGCGCGATTCTTGTCCTGCCGCACACGATATTTCTTGAGATGCTCCTTGCCGTTGTACTCGACAACCACTGGTCGATCTCCAACCCTCAGGTCCGGAGTCAACTGCTGGTGAGCAAGCGTACCCTTGGGCACCACCGACAGGTTGAGCGGCTCGTTGACCCGAATGTCTTGAATGTGCAGACCGCCCAGACGCGGCGGGAACGCCATCGCAGCGTACACCACGAGCTCCATAGGCGACGCCAGCTTATCGGCTGCCAACGCAACCGCCGCTCGTGCAAGCTTGATACCCGATATGCCACGCACGCGAGACAGGTATTCTCTGACTTCGCTTACCGTAGTCGCTGGCTCGATCTCAAAGGTCATCTCGCCGTTTCGTGGGCTCAGATAGTGTCTCGCGTATGTACCGCAGAACTCGCAAATCAACTCCGTGAGCCTCATTATCCCGACGTCATGGGACATCTTCCCATTGTTCACGTGCTCACAGAGCTGGCCAGCCATGTCCAAAATCATCAACGGCACACTGTCCATGAGGACGCGGCATCCCTGCTCCAACGGCAGCAAGTCGGCGCTGTGCCAAGGCGCCGTAAGCTCGACGATCGAACCACCTGGGAGCGGCCTGGTTGTTGCGTGGCAGACGACCGTCCCGAGGCGCACCCTATCCCGCGTATCTCGCACGCGAAGATCCAGCGGCCTGTCTACGGTAAAGAGTCCCGACGTCTCGAGGGCGGGAATGCTCAGCTCCCGCACCTGCTTGCCGTCAAGCTTCTCCCATGAGACGAAAGCCATGGGGATGGGCTTCGCCTTAAGCTGCAGTTTGCCTGCCCTCATTTGCCTGTAGAGCGTTAGGGCGCTCTTGCCCGTAATCACAATGTCCATAGGCAGAAGCGTAGAGCAGTGACGTTGGCGCAGTGTAGGCGCTCGGTAGCCAAATGATCGCACATGGACGGACTGCAACTCTTGTAGCCCGCTTTTTGTTCGCCCCAACATATAAAAGACCTCGGGAATTTGAGCCACACCGTCACGCTTTACACACAGGGCTCGGGGTGCGACTTGATTTTGCGCTTGGTGCACTCCCGAGCCTGGGGCGGGGCAAAAGTTCTCGCCTGGTGCACTGCGGAATCGGGGGGCTCGGCAAGATTCTCGCGTGGTGCACTCTGGGGCGAGTATCGCGGCGGTATTTTTCGACTGGTGCACCCAATTCCGCACCGCGGTGCACCAGGCGTAAAATCCCGCCCAACGCAACCGCACGCAGCGCACCGAGCGAAAGTTTTCACCGAGCGCCGTCCGGCGCACTGCACCAGCCGTGAGATTTCGTCGCATCCCCAACCCCGCAGTGCACCAAGCGGAAAACCTCGCCCTGCGCCACGCAAGCGAAGCCTACAGACCCGCCTCCAACACCGCAAGCATGTCCTGCGGGGCGAGCGCTGCGACGGTCGCCTTGTTGAGCATCACGTTGTCGGAAGTCACCAGATAGTCCACGCCCGAACGCTGCGCAGCCACCAGCACCAGGTTGTCTCCCAAGTCCTCGCTCAGCATCCGAAACTTGAGGGCGGAGAGCACGTCGGCGTCATCGGTAGGCACCGCCGTCGCCAGCTCGTGAAGATCCTCCATGCAGCCCCACGCGTAGTCGTGGCAGTAGCGCGCCGCCTCGCGCGAGACCTCGCCCGCGCCAGCGCGTGTCCACTCGGCGGCGTCGCGGCGAATCTCGTAGAACAGGTCCTCGATGATGTGCGAGGGGTACAGCAACTCTGCACCATGTTCGATGGCCGTACGTATCAGACGTGATGCCGTCGCCGAGCTCGCCCGTCCAGGAATGAAGAAGTCGAGCCACACATTGGCGTCAAGCATCATGTGCAACTGTCCACCCGCCATCAGAGACCCCTCCTTCCCCGCTTGCGGTCACGCTCGGTCCGCGCGCGATCGCGCCAGTCGAAGCCATCCTGATAGAGTGGCTCCGTTGCCGAGGAGAGTCCAAGCTGTCCTGCCAGTTGGTCGCGTCGCTGGGACACCCGGTCGATCACGGAAAGTTTGGCATCGATGGCGGCCCGCTCGTCTGGCGTGAAGCCGCCTGCCCCAAGGGCGGCAACCACCTCGTCAAGCGCAGTGCCGCGTTGGGCCAGCTTGGCCCAGAGATCTCGTACGATGCGCGTCGGCGATATGCCCGCCTCCGCCAGTACCGCATCGCCCTCGTCTTTGAGTGAGCGATCAATCCTCACGTTGATCTGCGCCACACGAAGGCCTGCTTCTTGTGTCTGCTTCATGGCATGCTTTCTTTTGCTTTACGTAAAGCAGGTAAGCCCTTTCCCTGCAAGTTCAATCATATGCGCTGGTCAGCGCACATACAAGGAACTTTGCCTTCAACTGCTGCATATATTCCTTCAAGCTACCGTTCGCCTGGGCCAGAAGACCTCCTGCTAGCACCGACACGAGTCCTGCCAGGTCGTCCGTCCAGAAAAAAGCCCCGGCCACGCGCTCGCATGACCGGGGCAGAACGTGGCTACCCACACGCCTTACCAGTCGAAGGCCTTCGCGATGTCGCAGGCGCACACGAGATCTGCGGCCGAGTCCTGTGGCGTCGGCTGCAGGTTGCAGATGACCAGCTGGTCGCCCTGGAAGTAGCGGATGAGGCCCGCCGCCGGATAGACCACCAGGCTCGTGCCGCCCACGATGAGCATGTCGCAGCTTGCGATTGCCCTCAGGCTCGTGGTGATGACGTCCTCGTCCAAGCTCTCCTCGTAGAGCACGACGTCGGGCTTGACCGGACCACCGCACTCCTCGCAGCGCGGCACGCCCTTGGTCCCCAGCACCCACTCGGCAGAATGCACGTGCCCGCAGCGCTGGCAGATGTTGCGGTGCACCGACCCATGCAGCTCCAGCACGGCACGCGAGCCAGCCGCCTGGTGCAAGCCGTCGATGTTCTGCGTCACCACGGCCAGCAGCTTGCCCTCACGCTCCAGCTCGGCCAGTTTGTAGTGCGCCCGGTTGGGCTTGGCCGTCAGACAGATCATGCGCTCGCGGTAGAAGTCGTAGAACTCCTTGGTGTGGCTCACGTAGAAGCTGTGGGAGAGCATCATCTCGGGCGGATACTTGAAGTGCTGGTGATAGAGGCCATCCTCGCTGCGGAAGTCGGGGATGCCGCTTGCGGTGGAGACGCCCGCGCCGCCAAAGAAGACCACGCGACGCGCGCGGTCGATGCGCTCCTTGAGCTCCAGTGCAGCCTCTTGCGGATTGGTTATCGTGCGCGCCATGGCCTCTCCCATCCTCGATGTCTGTGACGTACACCAACCTTTTGTGCACGCCTAAAGGGGTACCATCTACGTTGATGCTAGCACCGAGAAAGGCTCCCGCGTATGTCCAGTACACCAGACGCACCCGTTTGGGCAGACGAGACGATCACCAACAACGTGCACGACTGCGCGCTCGTCTTTGAGGGCGGCGGTTACCGCGGCGCCTACACGGCCGGCATGGTCAACCTGCTGCTCGAGCACGGCATCTACTTTGACTACGCCTGCGGGATCTCGGCCGGATCAAGTCACACCATCAACTATGTCTCGCGCGACCAGACCCGCGTGCACATGGCCTTTCTCGCCATCGACGGAAGGGAGCCCGTCGGCGGCCTTGCGAGCTTTGTGCGCGGACATGGCTACTTTAACGCCGACTACCTCTACGAGGGCTGCATTCGCGACGGCTTCTGCGGCTTTGCGTGGGAGACCTTCTGCGCGAACCCCGCTCGGATTCGCATCCAGGCCTTTGAGGCAGCCACCGGTCGCTCGGCGAGCTTCACCAAGGACGACATGCCGGACGTGTGGCACATGATCAACTGCGTGCGCGCCAGCTCCACCATCCCCATCGCCATGAAGCCGCTGCCCATCGATGGCAAGACGTACTACGACGGTGGCCTCGGACAAGGCGCTGGCCTGCCGCTGCACCTCGCGGAGCAGGACGGTTACGAGCGCTTCGTCATGTTTGCGACGCGCCCCGCCGGCTACCGCAAGAAGCCCCTTTCGAGCGTGGAGCGCGCGGTGTACACGCGCCTGCTTGGCAGCCAGCCCCATGTGCTGGAGGCAACGCTCACGCGCCCCGAGCGCTACAACGCCGAGCTCGATCGCATCGCAGCCATCGAGCGAGAGGGTCGCGCGCTGGTCATTCGCCCCGACGAGATGCCCGTTCACAACGGCACGCTCGATACCACCAAGCTGCAGTACGCCTATGGTCAGGGTCACGCCCAGCTGCAGCGCGAGCTGCCACGGCTGCTGGAGTTTATCGCGGGCTAGCGCCTGTGCGACATGGACCGCACCTCGCGGCAGAGCCTCGGATATACTGTGCACGTCAACACCAAGCCAAGGAGGCCCCATGCCCACCACCGCCCCTCGCGAGCTGCGACTCATCTCGTGGAACGTCAACGGCCTGCGCGCCACCCTCAAGAAGGACCCCTCCTTCCCCGAGATCTTCACCACCTTTAACGCAGACGTCTTTGCCATTCAGGAGACCAAGCTGCAGGACGAGCAGCGCGCGAAGCTCAAGGATGTCCAGTTTGAGGGCTATCACCAGACCTGGAACTACGCCGAGCGCAAGGGGTACTCCGGCACGGCGGTCTGGAGCCGCGAGGAGCCGCTGCAGGTCATTCGCCAGATTGGCTCCGAGGTGGCTGACGACGAGGGGCGCATCTGCGCGCTCGAGTTTCCCACCTACTGGTTTGTGGACGTCTACACGCCCAACGCGCAGGACGGCCTGCGCCGCATCGAGACGCGCCTGGCCTGGGACGCGCGCTACCGTGACTTCCTGCGCGAGCTCGACGCAGACAAGCCCGTGGTGACCTGCGGCGACTTCAACGTGGCCCACAAGGAGATCGACCTCAAGAACCCCGGCCCCAACCGCGGCAACCCGGGCTTCTCCGACGAGGAGCGCGAGAGCTTTGGCAAGCTGCTCGACGCCGGCTTTACCGACACCTTCCGCTCGCTGCATCCCGACCTGACCGGCGCGTACAGCTGGTGGAGCTACCGCGGCCGCGCCCGCCAGAACAACACTGGCTGGCGCATCGACTACTTCCTGGTGAGCGACCGCATCGCCGACCGCGTGACCAGCGCCTCAATCTACAACGAGGTGTTTGGCAGCGACCACTGCCCCGTGGGCCTGTCTATCGAGCTGTAGGCAGGGCGCGCTCCAGAACACGCAGGAAGGTCTCGGCATCGCGCGTCGCCACGAGGCGCGCGGGAAAGCCAATCTCCTCCAGCATCCGGCGGGAGCGGTCCAGCCGTGCGACGTCGTAGGAGATGTGCGCGTCGGACCCCGTGGCAACCATGCATCCTGCAGCCTTGCAGCGGCGCGCTATCTCGGTGCAGCGCGGTGTGGTGTCCTGGCGACCGTAGAGGCTGCTCTCGTTTATCTCGATGAGTTTACCCAGCTCACGGGCACGCTTTGCCACCGCGTCGATATCGAAGTCCAGTCCGGAGCGGCCCACATGACCCAAGATGAGCACCTTGGGATGCTCGAGCGCGCGGAGGTACATGCGCGTCAGCTGCTCGCGCGAGGC
The DNA here is from genome assembly GCA_947303905.1 of uncultured Atopobiaceae bacterium. Taxonomy (GTDB): domain Bacteria; phylum Actinomycetota; class Coriobacteriia; order Coriobacteriales; family Atopobiaceae; genus UBA1367. Next base: position 1,549 of record CAMYZR010000026.1, on the reverse strand, counting down.
CCCCTCGGCCCAATGACGGCCGTGCACGCTGGCGATGACATAGTCGCAGCCACGGAAGACAACCTGCTGCAGCGTCTCGGCCGGATTCGCGGCGGGACCGCCAAGCGAGCGCTCCACTGGCATGTCCCATCCGTAGAGGTTACCGTCGAGGTCAACGATGTCGGCTTCGCAGCCATGCATCACGCGCACGCCATGACAGACCTCGGGCCACACCTCAAAGTTGAGAAAGTGCTGGTAATCTCGCAGGTCAGTGCCCGTAGTCGGCTCGGGTTGCATCATCGACGAGAAATGGTCCGTGATGCCCAGCAGCTCGAAGCGCAGCTCGGCGGCTGCACGCACGTTCTCCTCGAGAGTCGAGTACGCATGGCGCGAGAAGATGGTGTGCGTATGAACGTCACAGGCGATGTGCAGCATGCGGGCTCTCCCCTCGATAGAAAAGACGGTCCCTCTCGCTCGGCCTTTGGCGCCGAACAAAAGGAACCGCCCCCCTTTGGTCGGTTTGGCCGGGCCAGGCGTTATGCCTCGTACTGGGCCTTGAGCTTTGCCCAGGCATCCATGGAGTTGACGATGGTCTCGTAGCTCACGCAATAGCCGATGCGGATCCAGCCGGGGCAGCCAAACGAGTCGGAAGGCACGGGCAGCAGGTCGAGCTCCTTGCACTTCTGGAAGAAGGCCTCGGCGTCGGGCTCGAGCGCCTTGACCCACAGGTAGAACGCGCCCTGCGGCTCGATGCACTCGAAGCCGAGCTTGGAGAGCCCCTCGGTCAGCGCCGTGCGGTTGCGCGCGTAGGCCTCCACGTCGGACGGCTCGTCCACGCAGTCCATGATCACGCGCTGGAAGATCGCCGGCGCGCAGACAAAGCCCAGCTTGCGGCCGGCGCCGGCGACGGCCAGCACCAGTCGGTCGTGGTCGGGGTTGGTGTCGGGCACCAGCACCCAGCCGATGCGCTCGCCCGGCAGCGAGAGGCTCTTGGAGTAGGAGTAGCACACGACCGTGCGGTCGTAGATGGAGGGCACCCAAGGCACCTCGTCGCCATAGGTGATCTCGCGGTAGGGCTCGTCGGCAACGAGGTAGATGCTCGTGCCCAGCTCTTCCTGGCGTGCATGGAGCACGTCGGAGAGGGCCTGCAGGTTGGCGGCCGAGTAGATCGAGCCGACCGGGTTGTTGGGTGAGTTGATCACGACGGCCTTGGTGCGTGCGGTGATGGCGGCACCCACGGCCTCGGTGTCAATCTGGAAGGTGGCCTCGTCGGCCATGACCTCGACGCAGGTGGCGCCAGCGGTCTCGATCCACACGCGATACTCGGGGAAGTACGGGGCGATGACAATCACCTCGTCACCAGGATTGACCAGCGCATGGAAGCTGATGGACAGCGACGCGGCCGCACCGCAGGTGAGGTAGAGGTCGCCCGGGCCATATGCGGTGCCAAAGCGACGGTTGAGCGACTTGGCCACGGCCTCACGCGCGGAGGGCAGGCCGGCGGCCGGCGTGTAGCCATGCAGCTGCGTCGGGGGCAGCGCCAGACTGCGCTCGATGGAGGCCCGTACGG
>CAMYZR010000025.1 GCA_947303905.1 uncultured Atopobiaceae bacterium | reverse complement strand
GAGCTCGAGGTAACGGGCGCCCTTGGCGGCGGTGCCGTAGGTGGTGCCGACCATGGAGCGCAGGCCCTTGCCGAGGTCGTCGAGGCCAGCGCCGATGGGCAGGCCGTCCTCGGAGAAGGCGGTCTGGGTGCGGCCGTAGACGATCTGCAGGAACAGCTCGCGCATGGCAACGTTGATGGCGTCGCACACGAGGTCGGTGTTCAGAGCCTCAAGAATGGTCTTCTTGGGGAGGATCTCGGCGGCCATAGCGGCGGAGTGGGTCATGCCCGAGCAACCGATGGTCTCGACGAGGGCCTCCTCGATGATGCCCTTCTTGACGTTCAGGCTCAGCTTGCAGCCGCCCTGCTGGGGGGCGCACCAGCCGATGCCATGGGTGTAGCCAGAGATGTCCTCAAGCTGCTTGGCCTGAATCCACTGACCCTCCTCGGGAATCGGTGCAGGCCCGTGGTATGCGCCCTTGGTCACGGGGCACATCTTCTCCACATCTGACGAATACTGCATGAATGCTCCTCTCCATCACATCACGCATGACCCCCCTTAGGGACATGCTGAAGTCCGATAGATAAGCAGGGAGCCATGCGACAGCCATCTTGGGTGCCTGCCTATCTCCCTGCAAACCGCGAATGCCGTACCTTGGCATATCACGCGAATAGTGTACGACACGATGTGACACAAACGTCCAGCGGAGGCGTAGACGTTGTTGGTTGTTCGGGTAACGTTTTCATTCGGCGGTCGAGTGCGTTGCGTGGCACCTGCAAGGACGTATAATCGTTCGAATGCCCAAAGGTGGATGCTGTCGACATTTGGTTGGCCGACAAGTCCGAAAAGCCACGCGAGAGGAGATGGCCCGATGATCAGCGAGCGAGCGCTTGCGGCTGCGTGTCGTCCCGCCATCTTGGGGCGTGCGCGCGTGATTGCCCAGCGTGAGGGCCGAATTTGGGATCGGCGCTGCAGCTACGAGGGAAGGCTCACACACCTCTCCGCCCGCATCGACAGCTCCTCTGGCTACGACGACAGCTACGATGTCTCCCTCACCGTCGACGAGGCGGCCGACGAGGTCTTCTCCTACGAATGCACCTGCCCGGCCGCGCGCCGCTTCTCCGGGCCCTGCAAGCACAGCATCGCACTGGCACTCGACTTCAACCGAAACGCTGGCTCCTACGAGGGCTTCAGCGAGCTCGAGCACGTCTCCACGTCTCCCGCGCTGACCGCATTCCTCAACCGTGCCACGCGCTCCGCGCGTCCGCGCGTGGCCGCCCCGTCGGCCGATCAGCCGGGAAGCGTGCGCGTCGAGCCGAGGCTCCTGCGCGACAACGACCTCTTCTTGGGGTTGCGCCTCGTTGGCGCGCGCGGCACCTATGTGGTGCGCGACCTCGGTGCCTTTGAGGCAAACATCAGCGAGGGCGCTTTCTTCGAGTACGGCAAGCGCCTGGCCTTCACCCACGGCCTCGAGGCCTTCGCCGAGCAGGATCGTGGGCTGGTGCGTCTGGTCTGCCGCTGCGTGCGCAACCGGCGCAGCTATGCGGGAACGCGTGCCTATGGCCATGTGTTTACGACGGCTGGTTCGTCGCTGACCATTGGCAAGGAGCTGCGCCTCTCTGGACCGGAGACCGACGAGCTCATGGCGCTCATGATGGGGCGCCAGGTGTGTTTTGAGACGTCTGCCGGACCGCATGCGGGCAAGACGCGCCAGCTCGAGGTGGTGGATGGCGATCCAGACATCTCGCTCAAGCTGGCATGCTCGGCCACCGATGCCTTCAGGATCGAGCGCGGACGCGCGGTGGAGGTCTTTGGCACGGGCGAGCGCGTCTATGCGGTCCAGGACGACCGGCTGTACCGTTGCTCGCCGCGCATGCTGCCCGTTGCGGCGTTCTTGCAGCAGGTCTACTGCAGCCAGGCGCTCGATCTGCTGATGACCGCCGAGGACGCCCGGCGCTTCTGCGTGTCGGTGCTGCCATCTCTCGAGCGTGCGATGCGGGTCGACGTTGCACCCGAGCTCGATGCGCTCCGTCCCGACCCCCTGCGTCTCACCTTCGTGCTGGACTGCCAGGGGCAGCTGGCAACCTGTGACGCCGTCGCACGCTACGGAGAGCGCAGCGTGCGTCTCTTCGACCGCATACAGGGTGACGAGGCCTTGTGGCGCGACGCGTCAGCCGAGGCTGACGCCCGTGCCGTGGTGGCGCGCTACTTTACGACCGTCCGCTCCGCAGAGGTGCTGGTCAGCAGACCCGACGCCGAATCGGTGGCACGTATTGCCTACGAGGGCGTGGGGGAGTTGCGGCGCTTGGGGGAGGTGCGGGTGAGCGAGGCCTTTGCGCTCATGGCGACGCGTCACCGCCCGCATATGCGGGTGGCCGTCTCGGCGCATGCGGGCCTGATCGACCTCAGGATGAGCGCCGACGACCTGCCTGCCGACGAGCTGCATGCGATTCTGACGAGCTATCGGCAGCGCAAGCGCTTCCACCGTCTGCGCGACGGCTCCTTTGTGGACCTCTCCGGAGACGAGCTTGTCGAGGCGGCTCGCCTGGTGGAGGAGCTGGGCCTTTCGGCACGGGATGTCGCGGCGGGCAGTGTCAGCATCCCCTCCTACAAGGCCTTCCTGCTCGATGCCCTGACAACTGACGAGGAGAAGGACCTTTCCTTCGAGGAGTGCCTGGAGGGCTTTCGCCGAGTGGACCTCGATGCCTACGAGGTGCCTTCGTCGCTCGTGGAGCGCATGCGCCCCTATCAGGTTGGGGGATTCAAGTGGCTCTCGGCGCTTGTGGACATGGGCTTTGGCGGCGTCCTTGCCGACGAGATGGGCTTGGGCAAGTCGCTGCAGGTCATCTCCCTGCTCGTGTCGCGCCGCGGCTCCGGTCGAACGCTGGTCGTGTGCCCCGCCTCGCTCGTCTACAACTGGGTGGCCGAGTTCGAGAAGTTCGCCCCGCAGATGGACGTGGCGGCGGTTGCCGGAAGCGCGCAGGAGCGCAAGCGTGTGCGCGGCGAGCGGAGCCATGAGGTGCTCGTCACCTCCTACGACCTGCTGCGTCGCGACATCGAGGACTGGGCTGGCATGAGCCTGTGGTGCGCGGTGCTCGACGAGGCCCAGTACGTCAAGAACCATCAGACGCTGGCGGCGCGTGCCGTCAAGGTGCTTGACGCCGAGCATCGCCTTGCGCTGACGGGTACGCCAGTCGAGAACCGCCTCTCCGAGCTCTGGAGCATCTTCGACTATCTGATGCCTGGTCTGCTCGGCGGATACGAGCGCTTCCGCGACCACTACGAGCAGCCCATCCTGGACGGCGACGAGGATGCGGCAAGGACGCTCCAGGCGGCGGTCAGCCCCTTCGTGCTGCGCCGCCTCAAGTCAGAGGTGCTCGAGGACCTGCCCGAGAAGCTCGAGCAGGTGGTGAGCTGTCGCATGGGCCGGACGCAGCGCGAGCTGTACGCGGCGCGCGAGCAGGCGCTGCGCCAGTCCATTGCCGGGGGCGACCGCGACCTGGGTACCGAGCGCATGCAGGTGCTGGCAGAGCTCACGCGCCTGAGGCAGCTCTGCTGCGACCCACGTCTGGTCTACGAGGACTACGACGGCGGCAGCTGTAAGCTCGACACCATCATGCAGCTGGTGTCGCAGGCCATCGACGCGAGGCAGAAGGTGCTCGTGTTCTCCCAGTTCACAAGCTATCTGGCCCTCGTCTCGGAGCGCCTCGAGGCGGCGGATGTGGCCTACTACACCATCACGGGGGCCACGCCCAAGCAGCGTCGCGTCGAGCTCGTCGATGCCTTCAATGCCGATGACACGCCGGTCTTTCTGGTGTCGCTTCGGGCGGGGGGCACGGGACTCAACCTGGTGGGTGCCTCGGTGGTCATCCATGCCGACCCGTGGTGGAACGTGGCCGTGCAGGACCAGGCGACCGACCGGGCGCACCGCATTGGACAGACGCGCGACGTCGCCGTCTACAAGGTGATCGCGTCCCATACTATTGAGGAGCGCATACTGCTTCTGCAGGAGTCTAAGAGCGACCTTGCGGAGCAGTTTGTGGGTGCCGCCGGTGGGCTGACGTCGCTCTCCGCGCTCAGGCGCGAGGACCTGATGAGGCTGCTGCAAGATGCGTAACGCGCGCGGATGCCTCCGCGCGCAGCAAGAAGAGAGAGAAGCATGGTTGTCTTTGGTGCGTTGATGAATGGCCTCGAGGCGATGGTGGGTGGCCTGATCGGCTTGGCCTTCAAGAGCCGTGTCTCGGAGAGCCTGGGAGACTTTCTGCTCAAGGGGCAGGGGCTTTGCGTGGTTCTCGTGGCCGTCCAGGGCATGGCCGGTGACGGCAACATCAGCGTGGTGACCCTGTCTGTCGGCATCGGTGCGGTGATTGGCTACCTGCTCGACATCGACGGGGCCGTGCGTCGGCTTGGCGACTGGGTGCAGGAGCGCCTCGACAGGCTCTTTGCCGGCAGCACGCGCTTCGGCAGCTTCTCGGAAGGCTACGTCACCTCGACGCTGTTCACGTGCACGGGTGCCATGGCAATCGTGGGCTCGCTCAATTCCGGCCTCCTCGGCGACCACGCGACGCTCATCGCCAAGGGCGTGATCGACCTCGTGGTCTGCATTCCGATGGCCGCGACCATGGGAATCGGTGTGCCGTTCTGCGGTGTGTCCCTCTTCGTGTACGAGTCGGTTCTGAGCCTTGCGGCGAGCGCGCTGGGTCCGATGCTCACCGAGGCGGTCATCGCCCAGATGTCGGTGACAGGCTCGCTTCTGCTCTTTGCCGTTGCCACCAACCTTCTGGGCATCACCGACATCAAGGTCGCCAACCTGCTGCCCGCGGCCTTCATGCCGATCGCGCTGGTGCCCCTGCTTGCCCTTATGGGCATCTAGTCCTTGGACTTGGGCGCGTACTGTGAGTCCATGGACTTCTCGAGGTCGAGGATGGTCTGGACGTTCTGCTCCTCGGTCGAGTTGAGGATGCCCTCGATCTTCTTGAACTCCTTGCTCGTCAGGGTGGGCTCGTACCAGCTCTTGGAGCTGAAGTAGGTGTTGAGGTCGTCGACCGTGAAGATGTAGCCGTGGCGAGCGGGAATCTCGTTGCGTGCGATGTAGAGCTCCCAGGTGGAGAGTCCGGAGAGCTCCTCCTTGGTGTAGGAGTGGGTGTCCGAATACGGCAGGACATAGCCGTCGGAGCCGGTGTCCATCGGCTTTACGACCATGGCATCAATCGTCTGCGAGGGACTGGTCTCGCTCGGAGTGGTGCTCGGCTGCGACGGGCGGGTCGGCTCGCTGGGGCTGCTCGTTCCCGTCGTGGCCTGTGCGGACGTCTGCCCGTCGTGGGTGGCGGCGAACTCGCACGTGTAGTCGAGCAGGTCGCAATAGGACTGGACTGAGTCCGGCGTGAAGTTGAAGACGATGGTCTCGTAGACGGTGTTGACGAGCATCTGCATGGTTGCGTCTGCGGGCGACGCGCCATCTTGGCTGCTTCTCGCATTGACGAACTCGTATTCGCCGTACTGTCCGGTGTATTCGGACTGCCCGGGATACACGGCGGGGTAGTAGTAGGCGCCGCTTCCCTCGATGACTCCGTTGCTGTCGGGCGCCTGCAGGTCGAACTCGTACTTGTGGGGTATGCGGTTCTGCCGGTAATAGGGGTCGTTCTCCTGGCTTGACTCGACGCCGGCCCAATGGCCCGCCACCTTCCACGTGGTCTGCACACCGGAGAAGTCCGCCTCCTCGTTCCAGGCGAGCGATGCGCAGGAGTCACTGCTGGCGGGCCAATGCTGCAGGGTGGCCAGGTAGACTGCCGTTCCCGCAAAGTCGCAGTAGGTGTGCTGCTCGTTGACCTCGTAGTACCTCTCGTAGGTTATCGGGCTTGACGAGCGCTCCTCTCCGCTCTTGATGTCGGTGTAGCCGAACTGGGCCATGTACGCATCGGCGTCAGCCGACGAGATGCTCGGCGGTTGCACGATGGCCTCGTCCTGATAGGGGCTCCACCATTCGAGCTGCCAGCTGCCGGTCTCGTACTTCTTGAAGTTGAGCTCGGCATAGACCGTGCGCGTGAGGTCGTCATCTTCCAGCGTGATCTCGCAGTCCATCATCTGCGTCTCGTCGCTGACGTCCGCCCTCACGATGTCGATCGAGCTGGCGTTTTGCGTGTGGACCACTCCGTCAAGCTCGTAGCTCAGGATGGTGTCGGGCAGAAGCTCGCGCACCTCTCGCTCGGAGAGGGTCCCCCCATTGGAAGAGCAGCCGCTCAGGGTGACGGCGACTACGAGAAGGACGATTGCAGCGCCGAGAAACGACCGTCTCATCGGGCACCTCCTGTCTGTGGGATAAGGGACGACATCCATTCTATCTATCCCCTTGGTAGGGGGCGTTTTGGCTGTGCAAGCGAAGTGCCGAACGAAAAAGGCACCCCGGACGCTGTGCCCGAGGTGCCTTCGGTGCCATTGGATCAGGGTCTAGCGCGAGTGCCAGGACTCGTCGGCATGGCTCCTGTCGCTGCCGATGGAGTGCTTCTTGTCGTCGTCGGTGATGCCGTCCTGCGTGCGGATGAGCTTGCGCTTGATCTTGCCGCCGACGGTCTTGGGCAGCTCGTCCACGTACTCCACGATGCGCGGGTACTTGTAGGGAGCGGTCTCCTTCTTGACCCAGGTCTGCAGCTCCTTGGTGAGCTCGGGCGAGGGCTCGTACCCGCGGGCCAGCACGATGGTGGCCTTGACCACCTTGCCGCGGATGGGGTCGGGTGCCGCGGTGACGGCGCACTCGACCACGGCGTCATGCTTGACCAGCGCGCTCTCGACCTCGAAGGGCCCGATGCGGTAGCCGGAGCACTTGATGACGTCGTCGTTGCGGCCGACGAAGGTCACGTAGCCGTCGATGTCGCGCCAGGCCATGTCGTGCAGGTTGTAGTAGTCGCCGCCCACGGCCTCCTCGGTGGCCACGGGGTTGTTGTAGTAGCCCACGAACAGTCCGGGCGGGTAGGCGTCCTTGAGGTGCGTGACGCAGATGGCGCCCTCGTCGCCGTCCTCGACCTCGTTGCCGTCGTCGTCGAGCAGCTTGATGTTGAGCAGCGGGCTGGGCTTGCCCATGGAGCCCGGATGCGGCTCGATCCAGGGGAAGTTGGCGAGAAGGACGGGGCCCTCGGTCTGGCCGAAGCCCTCGCGGATCTTCTTGCCGGTGAGCTTCTCCCACTTGATGGTGACCTCGGCATTGAGCGGCTCGCCTGCAGTGGCAAAGTTCTCGATGCTGGACAGGTCGTAGGACGCCACGTCCTCCTGCAGCATGAAGCGGTACATGGTCGGGGGAGCGCAGAAGGTCTTGAGGTCGTAGTCCTGCATGTGCTGCAGCAGCTTGGTGGGGACGAACTTGAGCATGTCGTAGCAGAAGATCTCGGCGCCGGCGATCCACTGGCCGTAGATCTTGCCCCAGCCGAACTTGGCCCAGCCACTGTCGGTCACGCTCATGTGCAGGCAGTTCTCGCGCACCTGCTGCCAATACTTGGCCGTGATGATGTGACCCAGCGGATGGGCGAAGTTATGCATGACCGCCTTGGGGTTGCCCGTGGTGCCGCTGGTGAAGTAGATGAGCATGATGTCCTTGGAGGTGGTGGCAGCCTCGCCGGTGGGGCGCTGCCAGTCCTCGGACGCGTTGGCGAGAAGCTCGTCGAAGGGGAGCCATCCCTCGCGCTCGCCTGCCACGACTACCTTGTTCTGGACGCTCGGGGCCTTCTCGATGGCACCCTCGGCCTGGCGGCAGACGTAGTCGTCGTTGACGCAGACCAGCATCTTGACCTTGGCGGTGTTGGCACGATAGGCGATGTCGTGGGTGGTGAGCTGCAGCGTTGCGGGGATGATGGTGGCGCCGATCTTGCACAGCGCGCTTGCGACGACCCAGTACTCCCACCGACGGCGCAGGATGCACATCACGACGTCACCCTTGCCGATGCCGAGCTCGACAAAGGCATTGGCGGCACGGTTGGAGAGGCGCGATATCTCGGTGAAGGTGAACTCGCGCTCCTCGCCCTCGTCGTTGCACCAGAGCAGTGCCTTCTTGTCGGGCTCGACGCGCGCCCACTCGTCCACGACGTCGTAGCCGAAGTTGAAGTCGTCGGGCACGTTGATCTTGAAGTTTTCGAAGAAGTCCTCGTAGGAGTCGAAGTCGATGCGGGGGCAGTACTTGTTGAGAATGTGGTTCATGGTGTCCTCTGTGCGTTGGGGTGGGTGAGGTTACTCGGCGATGACGGTCACAAACCGTGCGGGTACCTCTCCGCCGCAACGCTGCCCGTGCGGAATGGCGGGGTTGAAGTAGATGCTGTCGCCCGGGTTGAGCACGAACTCACGGGTGCCCCAGACCACGACGAGCGTGCCCTCAAGCACCAGGTTGAACTCCTGGCCGGTGTGCTGCACCAGCTTGGCGGGCTCGTCGGAGGGATTGATGGTCACCTCGAGCGGCTGCATGATCTTGTTCTGATAACGGAACGCGAGGTCCTCGAAGTGGTAGCCGGGATAGCGCTCCACCTCGCGCCCCTCGCCGGAACGCACCACCTGGAAGGTGTTGAGCTTGGCGGCGGTTCCCGTGAGAATCTCGGTGAACTCGACGCCAAAGCGCTGGGCCATGTTGTAGATGGCCGAGATTGGCACGTCGGCGCCGGACTCCTCCCACTTGGTGTACGTCTCGAGACTCACTTCGAGGTCGGCGGCCATCTCCTCGCGGGTGACGTCGCAGGCCTCGCGCAGGCCCTGGATACGCTCGCCGATCTCGCGCATCTCCTTCTCGTCTGTGGACATGGCAGCCTCCTCTGATGGTTGGTTTGGCCCACGTAGGGCAATGTTCGATTATAGGAAAACCAGCTGGATGGGCGTATTTCGTCACTGTTTGTCAACATACACAGCGGGTCGCGTCGGTGGATGCTCCCGAATATCTCGCAAAGGAGCCTTCCTTTGTTTCGGTTCGGGGAATGTGCTGCGCAGGGCTCATGTTTGACGGGTTTCTTATGGCATAGTCTAGGAGCCGCAGTCATAAGAATCTGTGGCATGAGGGGGACTCACCTATGATCTCTTTTGAGACTGCGAACACATCGATCGTCAGGCGCACGTCCGTGCGCATCCTCGCTGACGGCGTTCGCGTACTTCCCCTACGACTTACGAGCCTCCTCCTGGCCTAGGGTCAGCTGGGAGAGGTAACTGCCGTGCGTTTGTACAGCGGCTTGGCCCATTGGTACCGCCAGCGGATGTACACTCCCATGTGCGGGCAATCGCTTGTTTGCATGCACCGTTCCCATAGAGAGGAATACCCATCATGACCCGTAAGATTGACATTCTGGACACGACCCTGCGCGACGGCGAGCAGTCTCCCGGTTGTTCCATGAGCCCGCAGGAGAAGACGATCGTTGCCCGCGAGCTCATCCGCCTGGGCGTCGACGTCATTGAGGCGGGCTTCCCCGTGTCGAGCCCCAATGACTTCCGTGCCGTGTCCGAGGTGGGTTCCATCGCAGGGGACAAGGCCGTCGTGGCCGCCTTCTCCCGCGCCATCGAGACGGACATCGACTGCGCAGCCGACGCGCTGAAGACCGCTGCGCGCCCGCGCATCATCACTGGCATCGGCGTGTCGCCCACCCACATGAACGACAAGCTCCACATGAGCGAGGACGAGGTCGTCGAGCGCACGTCCAAGGCCGTCTCCCACGCCAAGTCCCTGGTGGATGACGTCGAGTTCTATGCCGAGGACGCGGGCCGCGCCGACGTCGACTTCCTCATCCGCGTGGTCCAGGCCGCCGTCGACGCCGGTGCGACCGTCATCAACATCCCCGACACCACCGGCTTCTGCCTGCCCGAGGAGTACGGCGCGCTGATCGGCGCCGTGGCCGAGGGGGTCAAGGGCATCGACGACGTGAAGCTCGCCGTGCACGCCCACAACGACCTCGGTCTTGCCACCGCCCTCGCCCTGGCGGGCGTGCGCAACGGCGCCACGCAGGTCGAGTGCACCATCAACGGCCTGGGCGAGCGCGCCGGCAACACCGCGCTCGAGGAGATCGTCATGGCCATCCGCATGCATGGCGACGAGCTCGATGCCCATACCGACATCGTGACCTCCGAGCTCACGCGCGCAAGCCGCCTGGTGAGCCGCATCACCGGCATGAGCGTGCAGGCCAACAAGGCCATCGTCGGCGCCAACGCCTTCGCCCACAGCTCCGGCATCCACCAGGACGGCGTGCTCAAGTCGCGTGCCACCTATGAGATCATCGACCCGGCCGAGGTTGGCGCCTCCGGCTCCGACATCATCCTGTCCGCACGCTCCGGCCATGCCGCGCTGCGCCATCGCCTGCAGGAGCTGGGCTACACCTTCGAGGACCAGGAGTTCGAGGGCATCTACGAGCGCTTCCTCGAGATCGCGGACCAGAAGAAGGAGGTCTACGACGAGGACCTGGAGTCCATCGTCCAGGAGTTCCAGCGCGAT
>CAMYZR010000024.1 GCA_947303905.1 uncultured Atopobiaceae bacterium | reverse complement strand
CAGGCCATCGCCCTGTTCATCGGCTTCTTCGCGGGCGTCGTGGCGGGTTACTTCGGCGGCAAGGTCGACATGGTGATTAGCTTCGTGATCCAGGTCTTCTCCAGCTTCCCGTTCCTGCTCTTCGCCATCGTCGTGATGTTCGTGCTCGGACCGGGCCTGATCAATCTCTACGTCGCGCTCGGTCTTCTGATGTGGACCACCACCGCGCGTCTGGTGCGTGGCGACGTCATGCGCCTCAAGGAGTCCGAGTACATCCAGTCCTGCGTGCTTTCCGGCGGCTCCAGCTGGCGCATCATCACCAAGCACCTGCTGCCCAACTGCGTCTCCACGCTGATCGTCACCTCGACCCTGGGTATTCCCAACGCCATCATGAGCGAGGCCTCGCTTTCCTTCCTCGGCCTGGGCGTGCAGCCGCCCACCTCGAGCTGGGGCGCCATGATCAGCTCGAGCCAGCCCTACATCCAGGTCAACCCGACCTACAGCATCGCAACCGGCATCGCCATCATCATCACCGTGATGGCCTTCAACCTGCTGGGTGACGCCCTGCGCGATGCGCTCGATCCCAAGATGCGCTCATAAGGAGGCTCGCATGGCAGATACCAACTTCATCCCTGCGACCGGCGCATCGGAAGATGCGGTCAACACCTTTGATGCCTACGGCGCAGGCGCCGTGGAGCGCATGGGCAAGGCCGAGAAGGTGCTCGACGTGCAGGACCTCTCCGTCACGCTCTTCACCGAGGACGGTGCGCTGCCTGCGCTGCAGGGCGTCTCCTTCGTCATGCGCAAGGGAGAGACGCTCGCCGTGGTGGGCGAGTCGGGCTGCGGCAAGTCGATGACCGCGCTCGCCCTGATGGGCCAGCTCCCAACGCCGCCGGCACGCATCGTGGGCGGCCACATCAACTTTGGCTCCACCGACCTCGCGGCCCTCACACGCGACCAGATGCGCGAGCATCGTGGCAGCTCGCTGGGCATGATCTTCCAGGAGCCCATGACCTCGCTCAACCCGGTCATGAAGGCCGGCAGGCAGATTCGCGAGGGCATCCTGGTGCACAACCCACAGATGTCCAAGGCGGACGCCGACGCCCGTGCGCTCGAGATGATCAAGCTGGTGGGCATCCCCGCCCCGCAGAAGGTCTTCAACAGCTACCCGCACGAGCTCTCGGGCGGCATGCGCCAGCGCGTGATGATCGCCATGGCGCTTGCCTGCGAGCCGAAGATCCTCATCTGCGACGAGCCGACCACGGCGCTCGACGTGACCATCCAGGCGCAGATCCTGCAGCTCATCGACCGCATGCGCGAGGAGCTGGGCACCGCGGTGCTGCTCATCACCCACGACATGGGCGTGGTTTCCGAGATGGCCGATTGGGTGCTGGTCATGTACACCGGTCACGTGATCGAGTACGCCACTGCCTACAACATCTTCCATCACCCGCAGCATCCCTACACGCAGGGCCTCATTGCCTCCATTCCCGACGTAAATGCGGTGACGGAGGACGACCTCTATGCCATTCCGGGCAACGTCCCCATGCTCTCCGACCTGCCCTCCGGCTGTCCGTTCCACCCGCGCTGCCCGTTTGCGCGCCAGGAGTGCGCCGAGCGCAAGCCCAGCATGGCCTCCGTGCCAGGTGACGAGTATCACCAGGTGGCCTGCTGGAAGATCATCGAGAATTGGGGTGAGTAGCGTGGCCGAAACAACCAACGGTGCCAGGGTCGTGCTCGAGGTCTCCGGCCTTGTCAAGCGCTTCCCCATCAAGGGCGGACTGGTCCGCCACGAGATCGGACAGGTGCACGCTGTCGAGGACGTCTCCTTCGTCGTGCACGAGGGCGAGACCTTCTCCATCGTAGGAGAGTCGGGCTGCGGCAAGTCGACCACGGGCAAGTGCGTCCTGCGCCTGATCGAGCCGACGGCCGGCTCGGTCAAGCTCGATGGCAAGGAGTTCACGCAGCTCACGGGAGAGGACCTCACGCGCGAGCGCCGCAAGATGACCCTCATCTTCCAAGACCCGTACTCATCGCTCAACCCACGCATGACCGTGGGCGACATCATCGCCGAGCCCATCGACATCGCCGGCATCTACGCCACACGCGAGGAACGCGATGCGCGCGTCGAGCAGATCATGGAGGAGGTTGGCCTCGACCTGGCATTCAAGAACCGCTACCCGCATGAGTTCTCGGGCGGTCAGCGCCAGCGCATCGGCATCGCGCGCGCCATCGTGATGCAGCCCGAGCTGGTCATCTGCGACGAGCCCGTCTCGGCGCTCGACGTCTCGGTGCAGGCAAAGGTCATCAACCTGCTCAAGCAGCTGCAGCGCGAGATGGGCCTGGCGTACGTCTTCATCAGCCACGACCTGTCGGTGGTCAAGCACATCTCCGACACGGTGATGGTCATGTACCTCGGCCACGAGATGGAGCTCGCCTCCAAGGAGGAGCTCTTCGGCAATCCGCTGCACCCCTACACCAAGGCGCTGCTCGACGTCATCCCGCGCATTCGCAGCGAGCGCGTCCAGGACAAGCGCATCCTCGAGGGCGACGTGCCCAGCCCCACCAACCCGCCGGCAGGCTGCTGCTTCCACACGCGCTGCCCCTTTGCGACCGACCGCTGCAAGAGCGAGGTGCCCGCAAAGCACGAGGTGACGCCTGGCCACTTCTGCAGCTGCCACCTGTACGACGAGTAGCTCCAAGAAGGTTGAGACCACCTCTTTTGTCTTTACCAACTGGCCGAAAAGAAAGGGCCTCTCCGGAAGGAGAGGCCCTCGTTTCATGTGGGTGTCTGGGATGGCTTACGCCTTCTTGACGTTCTTGAAGTGGAAGTCGACGAGCACCTCGAGGCCCTCGAAGCCGGGCTTGAGGACGTAGGGGTTCTGCGGCCAGTCCACGGGGATGGTGCCGTAGTCGACATGGGTGAGCTGGTAGTCGGCCTGGCGGGTGAGGTCATCGGCCTCGTCGAGATCGGTTGCGGTCTTGGCGGCGTTGGCCAGCTTGTCGAACTCCTCGCTGTTGTAGAAGGAGCTGCGCTTGGACGACTCGGAGCTCAGGAAGAAGGAGCCCATGAACTCGATGCCGACGTTGGAGGTGGAGCTCCAGGTGACGGTGGTGGCGGTGATCTCACCGTTGCCGCGTTTGGTGGACCAGTCCTCGTCCTCGATGACGGAGACGTTGGCGGTCACGCCGATCTCCTTCCAGTTGGCCTGGAGGACCAAGGCGACGGTCTCGTCGCGCTGACGCACGGGGAAGTCGAAGGTCAGGCCCTCGGCCTTTGCCTCGGAGAGCAGCTTCTTGGCCTTTTCGGGGTCATATTCGAAGACCTCGAGGGAGGGGTCGTAGCCGTTGACGGTGGGCGGCAGGAAGGACGAGCAGGGCTGGGCGGCGCCGGAGAGTACGGTGTCGCAGAGCTCCTTGCGGTTGATGGCCAGCGAGAGGGCCTCGCGGACGCGCTGGTCCTTGAACTCGTCGCCGTTGAGGTTGAGGTTGACGAACTGCGTCGCGCACGGCGTGTAGTTGACGATCTCGGCCGAGATGGTCTCGTCGTTGCGGTACTGCTCGATGAGCGCCTTGGGAACGAAGACCACGTCGAGGTCACCGTTCACATACATGTTCATGAGCGTGCTGTCGTCGCTGACGTAGTTGATCTCGACGGCGTCGATGGCGGGCTTGCCGGCGTGATAGTCCTCGAAGGCCTCGAGGCGCACGAAGGTCATGCCATCGTTGTCGGCGATGCGGAACGGGCCGGAGCCGAAGTAGGTGGTCCAGTCGGGGCCGGTTGCGATGCCCCAGTCGTCGCCGACCTGCTCGACGGCGGCCTGCGGGTAGATGTTTGCGTAGAACTGGCAGAGCAGGCGCAGGAAGGAGGAGTGCGGCTCGGACAGCTTGAAGGTGAGGTGCGTGTCGTCCTGCACGGTGAGGCCGGTGAGCTCGTCGGTCTCGCCAGCGGCCAGCGCGTCAAAGCCCTCGATCTTCTGGAAGGAGTCAGCCTCGGCGTTGATGGAGATGAGGCGCGTGAAGGTGAACTTGACGTCGTTGGCGGTGAGGGTGGAGCCGTCGTGGAACTTGATGCCCTCGTTGAGCTCGATCTCGTAGGTGAGGCCATCGGCAGAGACCTTGGGGAGGCTCTTGGCGATGAGCGGCTTGACCTCGTTGGTCGTGGGGTCGAGCTCGTAGAGCGCCTCGGTGACGTTCTCGGAGACGCCGATGGTGGTGGAAGTGGTCTGCGTGTCGAAGGAGGCGTCGGGCTTTGCGATGCCGAAGCGGATGATGTTCTCGCCGCCCTCGGCGCTACCGCCGTCGGAGGAGCCCCCGCAGCCGATGAGTGCCACGGTCGAGGTCGCCGCAGCGGTTCCGGCAATGGCGCGCAGGAAGTTGCGACGGGTGAGGCCCGAGGAAAGCAAGCGTGCAACTGAGGTACTGGTCTTGTCCATTTTTACCCCTCTCTGAAATCAACGTTGCTCAATCATATCAACCGATTGTTTCAGGTCGCGCACGAGAAACCTAGCTGAACGGAGGTATTTATGACGGCGAGCGCGAGGGCCCGTTGCGCATCCGTATGCCAATGTTCGTAAAGTTCAAGGTAAAAGCGGGAATCATATGGTACGTTAGACAGTGTTCTTTCGTCGGCAGACGTGAGGTGACGTGACGTGTATTGTCCCAATTGCGGCTTGAGGCTTCCCGACTGGGCCAACTTCTGCGAGCGCTGCGGCGCGCGCGTAAGCTTGGGGGTTCCCGAGGACGATCCCCTCGAGCGCGTGGGGGCCAACGACACCTCGTCGATGGAGCCCCTGTGGTCGGACATGGCTCCCGAGACTGCCGATGAGGAGGTTCTGAGCGACGCGGAGACCGAGGCATCCCAGCCCATGGCGGACAAGGTGGAGGAGCCCGCTCAGGCGCAGACGGTCGTGTTCGACATGGAGTCCGAGGCCGACCAGGATGTCGAGGGGGAGCTGTCGGACGAGGCCATGGACGCAACGCGCGCCTATGGTCTCGATGAGGAGTCCCTTGAGCCACAGGACGAGTTCGAGCCGGAGCCCGAGGAGGCGGACGAGTCCGAGGCGGCTGATGAGCCCGAGATGGAAGCCGAAGCCGAGGATGATGGCGCGACGGCCGACGAGTCCGACGAGCAGGACGAGTCCTCCGACGAGACGGTGCTGATGGACCAGACTGGTGACAACCGTGAGGCGCAGGAGCCTGACCAGGCCGACCAGCCGGATGAGCCCGCCAGAAACGTCATTGACGTGGGCGACCAGGATATCGTGTACGGCATGAACCCCAGCATGCGCCATGTGGCCGCAGCGGAGACCTGGCGCGGTCGCACGCGTCCCTCCGAGCGCCGTTCCGCCGAGCGTCCCATGCCCATGGCTGCCGTGGCGACGATCGCCGCCCTCGCGATCGTGCTTGGGTTTGTCGTTGCGTTCTTCGTGCTGGGAGGCAATTCCTCCGATCAGCAGAGCGGCCAGGAAGAGACCGTGGCCACCACCAAGCACGTCTCCAAACGCAAGGCCAAGGAGATCGTCTCCAGCCTTGACGGATGGTGGAAGACCAACAGGACCTTCGACGGTCGCTACTGGCACATCCAGGACGGCCTGATGGAGACCTACGCTGCCGATGGCGTCCTTGCGGGCCAAGTTCTGATTGACCCCGAGAGCATAGAGGGCATGACCTCCGGTCCGGGCGACATCGAGGGCGAGGGCTACTACCTGCGCGACATCGCCTACTACCTCACCGAGGACGATCCCGACACGCTGCATGCGGTTGGCTCCGATGGCGCTGCCGAGAAAGAGGGCAATCTCGTGCGCACCGATGTCCCAGCCTTCATGGGTGGCGGCTCTACGAAGGAAGAGACGAACGTCACGCCGGTCGAAGAGGGAGACAGCAGCGAGTACATGCTGCCCGAGTCCTCGACGCGCGTCTACGACGCCTCCGAGCTCGAGGGCATGAGCGACCACGACCTGTTTGTCGCACGCAACGAGATCTACGCACGTCATGGCTACGTCTTCGAGGCGGGCGAGCTGAGCGAGTACTTCGAGTCCAAGAGCTGGTATCACCCGACTGACGTCTTCAACGAGGGCGACATCACCGAGATCGAGCGCCAGAACGTGAGCCTGATTCTCTCGATCGAGCAGTCACGAGGCTCGCAGTACGTGTAGGCGTCTGAGGTTATCGCCATGAAGCGCATCCTGATGATCTGCCACGGCAACATCTGCCGCTCGACGATGGCCGAGTATGTGATGCGCCATCTGGTTGCACAGCGCGGGGCATCCGACCGCATCGCCGTCGATTCGGCTGCCGCCACGAGGGATGCCGAGGGCTGGGGCGTCCACCACAAGACCCAGGAAGTCCTGCGCCGCCACCACGTTCCGTGTGGCAACCATCGTGCCTGGCAGATGACGCCCGCCGACTACGCGCGCTACGACCTCATCTGTGGCATGGACGAGGAGAACCGTAGCGACATCCTGCACATCCTGGGCGGCGGTCGTCGCCGGGGCTGGCGCTGGCAGCCCATGAGCGCCGCCGAGCTTGCCAAGGCCGATCCCGAGGGGAAGGTGCACCTGCTGCTCGACTGGTCGTCCAACCCCCGCGAGATCGCAGACCCGTGGTACACGGACGACTTCGAAGCCACCTACCGCGACGTGCTCGAGGGATGCGAGGGCCTGCTTTCTGCCCTCGAGGAGGGTCGGGTATGAGCGAGAGACGCATGGAGCTGCTGGCTCCAGCCCAGGGGCCCGAGCAGCTGGATATGGCCATCCACTTTGGGGCGGATGCGGTGTATCTGGCCGCACCGCGCTGGGGTATGCGCGCCGGAGCGCGCAACTTCTCTCCAGACGAACTTGCCCGTGCCGTCGAGCAGGCGCACGCCCAAGGCGTCTCGGTGCACCTGACCCTCAACACGGTGATGCGCGACGGGGATACAGACGAGCTCCCGGCCTTTCTCGAGCACATCGACGAGCTCGGCGTGGATGCGGCCATCGTGGCCGACCTAGGGGCAATGGCACTGGCAAGACGGTACGCCCCACACGTCGAGCTGCATGTGTCCACGCAGGCGTCGGTGATGAGCGCGGCTGCGGCCGAGCAGTACGCGCGTCTCGGCGCCAGGCGCATCGTGCTCGCGCGCGAGATGACGCTCGCGCAGATCTCCGAGCTCAGGCGTCGCCTCACGCGGGAGGTGGAGCTCGAGGTGTTTGCCCACGGGTCCATGTGCATGGCCCACTCCGGCCGCTGCCTGCTTTCCGCCGAACTCATGGGACCCGAGCGCTCTGCAACGCGTGGAGCCTGTGCGCAGCCGTGCCGCTGGGCATGGGAGCTCGTGGAGGAGCGCTCTGGTGCGCGGCTCGGCATCGAGGCGGGCGAGGGCGCCTCGTACCTGCTCTCGTCCAACGACCTCTGCCTGATCGAGCATCTGGGAGAGCTTGCGGAAGCGGGTGTCGACGCCATCAAGATAGAGGGCCGCTCCAAGGGGAGCTACTATACCGCGTGCGTGACCAACGCGTATCGGCATGTGCTCGACGGCGAGCCAGCCGAGGCATGGGTGGGCGAGCTCGATGCGGTGAGCCATCGTCCTTACTCCACGGGATTCCTGTTGGGCAAGCCAACGCAGAACCCCGGACGCGTGGACTATGCGCGCGAGCGCGTGATGGTCGGCGTGGTGCGTGGGTGCGAACGCCAGGGGGAGCACTGGGTGGCGCAGGTAGAGTGCCGCAACCGCGCTGACGAGGGCATGGAGCTCACGGTGCTCTCGCCTGGCCATGAGGTGCGCACGCTCGGCCCCTGCGGGCAGGCCTTGGTGAGAAACGGCGAGGCCTATTCGCTTGAAGTGCCCTTTGAGCTGGCCGAATGGGATCTTCTCTGCCGTTAGCGACGCCTGCGAAGACGTGATGGGCCTCCCGACGTACCAACATGTCCGGGGTTGTCGGTAGTATCCTTGGGTACGTTTCTCACTCGCGACCCAGGGAGTCACATGCCCTACGATCAGTATCAGCTCTTCTCCTTCGACCAGCCTGTGCCAGCCCCGACGGCGCCGTCCATCGACCTGGACGGGCTCAATCCCGCCCAGCACAAGGCGGTCATGTGCACGAAGGGACCCCTTCTGGTGCTTGCCGGCGCCGGCTCGGGCAAGACCCGCGTGCTCACGTACCGCATCGCGCACATGATTGCGGACGAGGGGGTGCGCCCCTGGCAGGTGCTGGCCATCACCTTCACCAACAAGGCAGCCGCCGAGATGCGCGAGCGCCTCGGGGCCCTTCTGCCCGGTGGCACGCGGGGCATGTGGGTGTGCACCTTCCATGCCATGTGCGTGCGCATCCTGCGCGAGGACGCCGACCTGCTCGGCTACCAGCCAAACTTCTCCATCTACGACGACGATGACTCGCGCCGTCTCATCAAGTCCATCATGTCCGAGCTCGACATCGACCAGAAGCAGGCGCCGCTCAACTCCATCCGAGCGCTCATCAGCCAGGCAAAGAACGCGCTCGTCGGTCCCGACGAGATGGAGGCCAAGGCGGCATCGTCTCAGCAGAAGGCCGCGGCGCGCGTGTACCGCACCCTCCAGCGCCGCCTTGCCAGGGCAAACGCCATGGACTTCGACGACCTGCTCGTCAATGCCTACGAGCTCTTGTCCAAGCATCATGAGGTGCTCGAGCGCTACCAGGAGCGCTTCCGCCAGATCAGCGTGGACGAGTACCAGGACACCAACCATGTGCAGTACCAGATCACCAACCTTCTGGCCGCGCGCTACCAGAACCTGATGGTGGTGGGCGACGACGACCAGTCCATCTACAGCTGGCGCGGCGCGGACATCCGCAACATCCTGGCCTTCCGCAAGGACTACCCCAATGCCACGGTGGTCAAGCTCGAGGAGAACTACCGCTCCACGGGGCACATCCTCGAGGCGGCCAATGCCGTCGTGGCGCACAACAACAAGCGCGAGTCCAAGCGCCTCTACACCAACTCGGGGGACGGCGAGCTCATCGAGGTCTTCCAGGCGGCTGACGAGCGCGACGAGGGTCGGTGGATCGGCTCGGAGATCGAGAAGCTCCATGACAGGGGCACGGGCTACGACGACATCGCCGTCTTCTATCGCACCAACGCGCAGTCGCGTACGCTCGAGGACATGTTCCTGCGCGCGGGAGTGCCCTACCGCATCGTGGGCGGCACGCGATTCTTCGATCGTGCGGAGATCCGCGACGTTATGGCTTACCTCAAGCTGGTGGTCAACCCCGACGACGACGTGAGTGCCGAACGCGTGGTCAACACGCCGCGGCGAGGCGTGGGAACCACCTCCATCGCCAAGGTGCGTGCCTATGCCGCCGCCTACGGGATCTCGTTCTTCTCGGCGGCGCAGGCCTGCATCGCCGAGACGGGCCTTCTGCCCTCAAAGGCGCGCAGCGGCCTCACCGAGTTCTGCTCGGCCGTGGAGGCGGGGCGCCACTATGACGGAGACCTCGCAGACGTCGTGCAGATGATCGTGGAGAAGGCGGGACTCATCAGGGCCTACGAGGCTGAGAACACCGTCGAGGCGGACGCACGCATCGAGAACATCCGAGAGTTCTTTGGCGTGGCGCAGGAGTTCGACGAGACCCATGACGACGTTGCGGAGACGCTCGAGAGTTTGCGCCAGCTTCGCGAGGCAGGCGCGCTCGACGCGGGCATGCCCGCTCCCGTGGCGCCCGAGGAACCCGCCCATCCACAGGTCGCGGCAGAGAAGCTCCCCGCGCTCATGGAGTGGCTGGCGCTGCGCAGCGACCTCGACGCCCTGGCCGGGCAGTCGAGTGCCATCACGATGATGACCGTGCACTCGGCCAAGGGCCTGGAGTTTCCGGTGGTGTTTGTCGCCGGCATGGAGGAGGGTCTCTTCCCGCACCGTGCGCACGAGGGCGATGGCGCCTCCATCGAGGAGGAGCGTCGCCTGGCATACGTTGCCATCACGCGCGCCGAGCGCAGGCTCTACCTCACCTATGCCAGCACCCGTCGCGTGTTTGGCTCGGTGCAGACCAACCCGCCCAGCCGCTTTCTGTCTGAGATCCCGCGCGAGCACCTGCATGCCACTGGCATCGGCAGCTCCGGGCTCTCGGGCGTGGGCTGGGAGAAGCGCGGCGACCGTCACGGCACCTATGGCAGCGGGCGTGGCGCGGAGGTCTACGGCGGTCGGGTGTTTGGCTCTCGCACGCGCTCCACGGGAGGCTCGCGCGCTTCCGAGGGCGTCTCGCTGCGCAAGCCGGAGCCCATCAGGCGCGATGCGGCCAAGGCGGCCGAGGCGTTCTCGGCGGGCGACCACGTGGCGCACAAAACCTTCGGTCCCGGCGTGGTCAAGGCCGTCTCAGGCGATACGATAGAGGTGTACTTCACGCGGACGGGCAAGACGAAGAAGCTGCTCAAGGGCTTTGCGCCCATTGTGCGCATCGAGGGATAGGCGGGCTTGATGGACTGGCTGGACTATCTGAGCGAGACCGAGATCCTGGGTGTCAACCTGGTCGGCCTGCTTGGCAAGCTGGTGCTGGTTGCGGTCGTGGTAGGCATCGCGTTTGCGGTGCAGCGCATGCTGATGAGCGTGACCAGGCGTGCGCTCAACAGGGCAAAGGTGCCCTCGG
>CAMYZR010000023.1 GCA_947303905.1 uncultured Atopobiaceae bacterium | reverse complement strand
CGCCACGGCATGCCGGCCCACTTTGTGACCATGGTCAAACAGCACGGGGCCCTGCTTGCCAAGGGACGCGTGCTGGGCATCCAGTTTGACGCGCTCTTTGCCGACGACCTCTACACGCGCATCGCGCGAAACGCCATCGCCTGCGCGGACGTGCTGCGTGCGGCCTTCAAGGAGAAGGGCTACCGCTTCTTGGTGGAGAACACGACCAACCAGGTGCTGGTTGTGCTCGACGACGAGCGCTATCAGGCGCTGCGCCAAGAGGTTGCGGTCAGCTATTGGGAGCGCGTCGACGAGACGCATACCGCCGTGCGCTTTGCCACCAGCTGGGCGACGCGCATGGAGGACGTGGAGGCTCTTGTCAATCTCTTGTAGGCTTTGTTTCCAGCTCTTACCAAAAGAGCGCCACTTATGCGATTTACAGCATCCTACCTGCACGATTCCTATACCATGGCCATAGGATACGGTTCGAAATTGGTGGTGAAACATGGCAGATGACCGCAATCCCTACATGAGTGAAACGCCAAAGCGTCGCAGGGGAGCCCATTTTGCTCCGGAGGTTCAGCCGATGGTGCCAGCCGCACCGCCTCGGCGCAGGCGTTCGTTCAAGCCGCTGCTCATCGTGTTGCTCTTGGCTGCGCTCGCGGCGGGAGGCTACTTTGGGTGGCAGCGCTTTGGCGACGAGCTGATCGCGCGTCTGGGCATCGGTGGCAAGAGGGTCGAGGTCACCGTCAACGGCGAGTCGGCCTATGTGCCCGAGGGCAGCACCGTCCAGGCCGTCTATGAGGCCATAAAGCCTGAGGTCAAGCCTGGAGACCTGAAGTCTGTGGGCGGCAACGTCCTTACGGAGGGCGGCGGAGACCTGTTTGCCGCGACGCTTGACGGGCAGAGCCTGAACTACGCCGAGTCGGCCACGGCCACGGTCGCCAAGGGCGCATCGATTACCTTTGCCGATGGCGCGGACGCGTGCGAGGAGTACACGACCGAGACCGTCGTCACGTCGAAGCCCAAGCTGGTGCGCCAGGTCAAGGAGGGGACCGAGGAGACCAACCTCCAGCAGACCGGTACCGTCCAGTACATCTACCAGTGGGGTAAGGAGGGCACCAAGGAGGTGCGCACGGGATCCATCTCCGGTGAGACTGCCGACGGCACCGTCGTCGAGGGCCAGGACTGCATCATCATGTGCCAGAACGTGCATCCCGATGACGACGAGAAGCTCGTCGCCCTCACCTTTGATGATGGCCCGGGCATCTATACCGAGCGCTACCTGCAGATTCTCAAAGAGCACGATGCCAAGGCCACCTTCAACCTCATTGGCGAGCAGGTGGAGGACTGCGCTGACATCGTGAGCCGAAACTGCGCCTCGGGCAACCAGATCTGCTCGCACACGTGGAACCATCCCCTGCTCACGAATGCCAGCCAGGATGACCTGCTTGCCCAGCTCGATGACGCCTTTGCCGTCATCAAGAAGGTCGGCGACTACGACACCACGACGATTCGCGCGCCCTACGGCGCCTTGAGCATCGACGTGTGGCTCAAGTCTCAGGGACATATGACGCTGTCGGTCTGCTGGTCACATGACTCGCTTGACTGGGAGCAGCCGGGAGTGAACGCCATCGTGGCCAACAGCACGAGCGTCATGAGGCCTGGAAGCATCATCCTGATGCACGACGCCGGCGGCAATCGCGACCAGGACCTCGAGGCCCTTCCGCGCATCATCGAGGCGTGGCAGAACGCGGGGTATCGCTTCGTGACGGTCGAGGAGCTGATGGCATCGGACAGCAGCATCCCCGAGGAGTGCTGCGCAAACTACCGTCCCATGCCCGAAGACGCGGTGTGGCCCACCGAGATCGCCTCGTAGCGAGGTGCTTGCAGAGTCGATCAGGGCGCCGCGGGGCTTTGCCTCGCGGCGCCTTTGCGTGCGCGTAGTGGCTTACGGAGTAATCGGGCAACCAAGCTAGCCGATAGCGGGGGTCTTGTAGATGAAGCGCACCGTACCGGTCTGGTCCTCGGCCTTGCCGGCAAAGCTGTCGTAGCCGTCGGCAGCCTCCCGAAGGGCGTCGAGCTTGTCCGAGATGTCGCCCATCCCGTCATCGAGCTCGTTCAATGCGTCAATGAGCTTCGCGACGCCCTCGCTGTCAAAGGTCCTGAGTCCTTGGGCGAGCTGCCCAGATCCGTCTGCCGCCGCCAGGAGGCCTGTGGTGAAGGAACTGGTGCCCGTGGCGAGACCGTCTGCGCCCTGGATGAGCCGTGGGAGGTTCTCGGAGAGCGGAGCTACGCTCTTGGCCAGCGTCTTTGCTCCTGTGGAGGCACCCGACACCTGCTGGGCAAAGGCATCGAGCTGGGAGCTTAGGCTCCCCGAGCCGTCTGCCACGCTGGAGATGGCCCCGGATGCCGTGTCGGTTGCGGCTTTGGCGGAGGAAAGGCTTGCCAAGGCGGTATCGGCGCCGCTCGTGACCGCAGTGACTCCCTCGGCGTCGGTGACCAAGCTGTCCGCATTGGTGTCGAGGGCGGTCGCCGCGTCATCAAGCACGGAGATGTCCGCATCGATAGAGCTTGTGTCGATGGTCAGGGAAACGCCCTGAAGGCCGTCCCGCGCCTCCTGGAGCTTGGCCATTGCCTGCGTCTGCTCCTCGGTCCGCTCCTCTTCTGGGATGCTTGTGAGCGCCTCGAGCGCTTGGTCAACGGCGGCGGTTGCCGATGCGCTCTGGGCTGCGAGGTCCTGCGAGGCTGCATTCGTGGCATCCTCGATGGACGCCTTCGCATCCTTGGCCGCGTCATGAGCCGCTCGAGCCTTCTCGCCGGACTGGCCGATGAGCTCCTTGTCTCGCGCGAGGTCGAGCTTGTCTACCTCGCTCTTGAGCGACTCGACAGCGTCGGTGGCTTCGGCGATGGATCCGCTCGCACCGCTCGCGCTGCCGCTGGCTGCAGATGCCGCCTCCGAGAGGCCTGCTGCGCCATCGGACAACTGCGTGGCGTAGCCGCTGGCTGTTGAGAGTCCCTCCGAGAGGCTGCTAAGGCCTTCCGTGAGCGCACTGACGCCGCTCGGCAGCGACCCGAGTGCCTCTTTGAGTGCCGTGGCCCCCTCGGCCAGCTGACCGCTGCCGTCGGCAAGCTGCCCAAGACCGCCGGTCAGGTTGTCGGAACCCTCGATGAGCGCACCCATGGCGTCTGTGAGGGCACCGGTTCCCTCGTCAAGGTCGTCGAAGCCAAGGTCAAGGTCATCGGTGTCGAGGTCGGTGAAGAGCTCGGGGGTGACGATGGTGTAGATGGGGTCCATCACGAGGTCGTTCACATCCGCCTCTATCTCGAGGTGCTCGGGGAGATCGAGGTCGATCTCGTCCTCGTCCAGATCGAGGCTTTCCTCGAGTCCAGGCATCGCATAGCCGATCACGGCCAAGCCGCCCTTGTCGTCGATGACGCGACCGTTGCTGACCTTCACGTTTGAGAAGACGTCGCTGTCGAGCATGGCTGCCGTAAGACAGACGAAGGGCGTCTTGACGGCGCCGCCTGCGGTCTCGCTCACCGAGTCGTTCTCGTATGCGATGCGGATTACCAGATGCCCCGTGGCTCCTGCGAGCGCGCTTGGCTCGACCCGCTTGCCGTCGAGCGTGTAGGTGAGTGTCATCTTGACGGGTGGCACGTCCTGGCTTGTGCCCTCATAGCTCACCGCGTCACCGTTGGTGGTCCACGTCAGGGTGTCTTCCGAGCCCTGCGCAAAGGTCTGCTTCTCGTCGTCTGCCGTGATGTCGGCGAGGGTGGAGCGGTCGACAATCTGCTGTGCGCCGCCGTCATTTGCGAGAAGCTCCTCCACGCGGATGCTCGACACCCGACCCGAACCGTCCACCTGCACGTGTACGGTCTCGGCCTTGTCCACCGAGGTGGCGGCGAAGGCGATGGTGGGGGAGACCTGCGAGGTGACAAGCAGGATTGACACGAGGGCGCCGCCCATGCGACTCCAGGCGGGACGAGATTTGAACATGCATGCTCCAATCGCCGTATAATCGCAAAAAGTTTACCACATATAACTCGTTTTCCATGGTTGCTCGCAAGGGCACATCCCAAAGTCTCAAAGAGGGACGGCGCGCGTCGGCTCCACTGGGGACGGTCATTCGTTTGCCCGCTTGGCGCAAAGTCCCCGCGATTGGTGTCCCGTCGTAGTGGCATGATTGAAGGCACGTTCTACAGACACAGAGCCGAGGAACCATGCAGTCAACCTTCTTTGCCATCGTCTCGCGCATGAAGCACATCGACCGTTGGGCGCTTATGCGCAGTACACGGTCGGAAAACCTGAGCGAGCACTCGCTCGAGGTTGCCATGATCGCGCATGCGCTGTGCACCATCGGCAACGTCCGGTACGGCCGATCGCTCGATGCCTCCCGCGCCTCTCTGGTGGGCCTCTATCACGATGCCTCCGAGATCATCACCGGCGACATGCCCACGCCGGTCAAATACCATGACAGTCGCATCCGCGACGCCTACAAGCGGGTGGAGCACGAGGCGGAGCAGACGCTGCTGGCAAAGCTGCCCGACGATCTGCGGCCCACCTACGAGGCGCTCTTCGCCCCCGATGGGTCCGAGGACGATGACTACCTGTTTGCGCTGGTCAAGGCTGCGGACAAGCTCTCTGCGCTCATCAAGTGCATCGATGAGGCGCAGGCAGGCAATGCGGAGTTTCGCACCGCGGAGGCAAGCACGCGTGCACGCGTGGAGGAGCTCGCCCAGGCCATGCCCGAGGTGCGTGACTTCGTGGACGAGTTTCTCCCACCCTATGGCAGCACGCTCGACGAGCTGCTGTAGCGTCTTGCGCAGCGCAGGCGCACCCTGACCGACCACACCGAAAGGAATCCCATGGACCTCGACATCCGCCGCGTGATCAAGAGCATCCCCAAGGACTACGGTCCCGAGACGTTGGCCGAGCTCATGACGCCATGGGGCGAGGAGCTGGGAGACAAGGCCGTCGCGTACGCAAGCAACCCGCGTCCTCTCATGGCGCGCGAGAGCTGGCAGACGCTCGACGGTTGGTGGGAGTGCGCGTTCGTCCCCTGTGCGAAGGCATCCGTCGATTGGCAGACGGCCACGGCTCCTGAGTCCTTTGACCTCAGGATTCGAGTGCCCTTCTCGCCGGAGGCGTCACTTTCGGGCGTCAAGCGCCAGCTTCAACCGAAGGAGCTCCTGTGGTACAGGCGCAGCTTTGCCACACCGCAGTTGCCTGCACGCGGCGTCTGCATCCTCCACCTCGACGGCGTCGACTACGCCTGCTCGGTGTATGTCAACGGCAGCAAGGTGGCCGAACACGAGGGTGCCTACCTGCCCTTTGAGACGGACATCACCCATCTTCTGCGCGAGGACGAAGACAACGTGATCGAGGTCTGCGTGTATGACCCCAGCGAGACGGGCACGCAGTTGCGCGGAAAGCAGCGTCTCAAGCGCGGTGGCATGTGGTATACCGCGCAGTCGGGCATCTGGCAGTCGGTCTGGCTCGAGGTCGTTCCGCGCACGCATGTGGAGGACCTGCTTGTGGAGCCGGACGCGGAAGACGGAAGCGTGCTGGTGTCAGTGCGGGCCAGCGGCATTGCCATGCTCTCCGTGGAGCTGTGCGACGGCGATACGGTCATCGCCCAAGGCATCCAGTCGAGGCGCGTGGGTGGCCGGATGGAGCTCAGGCTCAAGGTGAGAAACCCCAGGCTGTGGTCACCCGACGACCCGTATCTCTATGACCTGCACGTCAGCTACGGCGACGATGTGGTGGACAGCTACTTTGCCTTCCGCACCGTGAGCGTGGAGACCGACGAGCAGGGCGTGGTGCGCCTCTGCCTGAATCACCGCCCACTGTTCATACGCGGCCTGCTCGACCAGGGGTACTGGCCCGACGGACTGCTCACGGCGCCGTGCGAGGAGGCCATGTCCTTCGACCTGCGCGCGGCACTTCGTGCGGGGTTCAACCTGGTTCGCAAGCATATCAAGGTCGAGTCTCCGCGCTTCTATGCGCTCTGCGACCAGATGGGCGTGCTGGTCCTGCAGGACATGCCGAGTGGTGGCGACATTCCGTCCGACCGCTGGTCGCGTGACCTTCCCACTCTGGTGCGCAAGTCGTGGCACAGCCAGCGCGACGACAACGAGCGCGGTTACACGCGCCTGGGCTCCACGGATGAGGCCTACCGCGACGAGTGGACCCGTACCTGCGAGGATGTGATAGGACGGCTCTCGGCGCATCCGTGCGTGGTGGGTTGGGTGCTCTTCAACGAGTCGTGGGGCCAGTTCGACTCTGCTGCCGCGGCACAGCTTGCCGCCGATCTCGACCCGACACGTCCCGTGGTTGCCGCCAGCGGTTGGTACGACCAAGGCGCGGGCGACATACGCGGCATCCACAACTACTTCCGTGGCATGCACATGTTTGCCGACCCCTATGCGGCTTCGGGGGAGAAGCCCTCGCGCATCCAGATGGTCACGGAGTTCGGCGGCCTCACCTGGCGCGAGGCCGAGCACAGCCAGCTCGACCACACGTATGGCTATGCGGAGTTCGAGACAAAGGACGCTTGGCGCACCGCCTTGAACGACATGCTCTCACAGATGGACGCGCTCGAGGCGGAGGGGCTTTCGGGCTATGTGTACACGCAGCTCACGGACGTGGAGGAGGAGACCAACGGCCTGCTCACCTACGATCGACGCGTGGACAAGCTGGAGGAGTAGGGCAGGGG
This sequence comes from uncultured Atopobiaceae bacterium, assembly GCA_947303905.1. Classification (GTDB taxonomy): domain Bacteria; phylum Actinomycetota; class Coriobacteriia; order Coriobacteriales; family Atopobiaceae; genus UBA1367. Next base: position 4,248 of record CAMYZR010000023.1, on the reverse strand, counting down.
ACCTCTGCCAAACTCGTGAACATGGAACATATGCCTCCTTTTCTGCGACACTAGGGTGGTAACCCAGTGAGAAGGAGTGCGTATGGCAGAGTTCGTGTACCAGATGTACAAGGCTCGTAAGGCTGTTGGCGACAAGGTCATCCTCGATGACGTGACGGTGGGCGTCTTTCCCGGCGCCAAGATCGGCGTGGTCGGTCCCAACGGCATGGGCAAGTCCACGCCGCTCGAGGAGGACAAGACCGTCCGCGAGAACATCGAGCAGGCCTTCTCTGACATCATCGCCAAGATCGACCGCTTCAATGCAATCGGCGAAGAGATGGCGGACCATGATGCGGACTTTGACGCATTGATGGACGAGATGGGCAAACTGCAGGACGAGATTGATGCCGCAAATGGCTGGGACTTGGACAGCCAGCTCTCGCAGGCAATGGATGCGCTGCAGTGCCCCGACCCCGACACGCCGGTCAGCGTGCTCTCCGGTGGCGAGCGGCGTCGCGTGGCGCTCTGCCGCCTGCTGCTCGAGGCTCCCGACCTGCTGCTTCTCGACGAGCCTACCAACCATCTGGACGCCGAGTCGGTGCTTTGGCTCGAACAGTTCCTTCACCGCTATCCTGGCGCCGTGATGGCCGTCACGCATGACCGCTACTTCCTCGACGACGTGGCCGAGTGGATCTGCGAGGTCGACCGCGGTCAGCTCTACCCCTACGAGGGCAACTACTCGACCTATCTGGAGAAGAAGGCCGCCCGTCTCGAGCTGCAGAGCCAGCAGGATGCGAGCTGGAGTGGGTGCGCAGCGGTGCCAAGGCCCGCCAGGCCAAGGGCAAGGCGCGTCTCGCCCGCTACGAGCAGATGGTGGCCGAGGCGGCCGCATCGAAGAAGCTCGACTTCTCCGAGATTCAGATTCCCGCAGGACCGCGCCTCGGTGCCAAGGTGCTCGAGGCCGAGAACCTCTCCAAGGGCTTCGGCGACCGCATGCTCATCGACAGCCTGTCCTTCACTCTGCCGCGCAATGGCATCGTGGGCATCATCGGTCCCAACGGCGTGGGCAAGTCCACGCTGCTCAAGACCATCGTGGGTCTTGAGGGCATCGACGGCGGCTCGCTCGAGGTCGGCGAGAGCGTCAAGATCTCCTATGTCGACCAGATGCGCGCCGGCATCGATCCCGACAAAACCCTATGGGAGGTCGTGTCCGACGGCAACGACTTCATTCAAGTGGGCGACACCGAGATCCCGAGCCGCGCCTACGTGGCGAGCTTTGGCTTCAAGGGGCAAGACCAGCAAAAGCGTGCCGGGGTGCTCTCGGGTGGCGAGCGCAATCGCCTGAACCTCGCCCTCACGCTCAAGCAGGGCGGCAACCTCCTCCTGCTCGACGAGCCGACCAACGACCTTGACGTCGAGACGCTCGAGAGCCTCGAAGACGCTCTCGAGCGCTTCCCGGGATGCAGCGTGGTGGTGAGCCACGACCGCTGGTTCCTCGACCGTGTTGCCACGCACATCCTGGCTTGGGAGGGTGACGACGAGAACCCCGGCCGATGGCACTGGTTCGAAGGCAACTTCGAGAGCTATCAGGCCGATCGCGAGCGGCGACTGGGCCCCGAGGCCTCCAAGCCGCATCGCCTGCATCGCAAGCTCACGCGTGACTAGGTGCCAAGACGGCATCTGAGCCGATGCATGACGGCCGCTGGGGACGCGTGTCCCCGGCGGCCGTTTTGTCATGCGGCATACTCAAGGGTGAAGGGAAGCGGCATCGCGCTGCTGCGCGAGTCAGTCGAGCGGAAGGAGCCACATCATGGGCGTTTTCAGGGACGACTTCTTGTGGGGCGGCGCTTGCGCGGCAAATCAGTTCGAAGGCGCGTGGAATGTCGACGGCAAGGGAGACTCCGTCATTGACCATTGCACGGGTGGCGTGTTCAACCAGCAGAAGTCCATCACGATCGAGATAGATCCCAACAAGCTGTATCCCAGCCACGAGGCGATCGACTTCTACCATCACTACAAGGAGGACATTGCCCTCTTTGCCGAGATGGGCTTCAACTGCTTCCGTACCTCCATCAACTGGACGCGCATCTATCCCACGGGTCTGGAGGACGAGCCCAACGAGGCAGGCCTCAAGTTCTACGACGACGTCTTTGACGAGTGCCTCAAGTACGGCATGCAGCCGCTCATCACGCTCAGCCACTACGAGCTTCCCTACGAGCTCGTGCGCCGCTACAACGGATGGGCCGGCCGCGAGTGCATCGAGCTGTACGAAAAGTTCTGCAAGACCTGCTTCGAGCGCTACAAGGACAAGGTCAAGCTGTGGCTGACCTTCAACGAGATCAACTGCGCGACCGCCGAGATTGGCGCCATGTTTGGCACCTCGACCGTGCAGGGCTTCGAGGGCAACCGCGCGAACCTCTACGTTGGTCCACAGATTCGCTGCCAGGCGCTGCACCATCAGTTTGTGGCAAGCGCCAAGGTGGTCAAGTACGCGCACGAGCACTATCCCGACTTCAAGATGGGTTGCATGACCGTATACCTGCAGACCTATCCGGCTACCTGCGACCCCAAGGATCAGCTGGCCAACCAGCAGAACATGCGCGACCGCGTCTTCTACACTACTGACGTGCAGGTGCGCGGCTACTACGGCTGCTGGTGCAAGCGCTTCTGGGAAGAGAACGGCGTCGAGATCAAGTGGGAGGACGGCGATGCCGAGATTCTGCGCGAAGGCAAGGTCGACTTCCTCAGCTTCTCGTACTACATGACCAACCTCATCGGCACGCATGACGACCTGGAGGGCATGGAGGGCAACATCGTCGGTGGCGGCAAGAACCCCTATCTCGAGGCGAGCGAGTGGGGATGGCAGATCGATCCCGACGGCCTGCGCTTCTGCCTCAATGAGATGTATGACCGCTATCAGATTCCGGTGATGGTCGTGGAGAACGGCCTGGGTGCCATCGACGAGGTCGTGGTCGAGGATGGCGAGCGCCGTGTTCACGATCAGTATCGCATCGACTATCTCCGTCGCCATCTGGAGTGCATGCGCGAGGCCGTCAAGGACGGCGTGGACCTCATGGGCTACACCTGGTGGGGGCCCATCGACCTAGTGAGCCATGGCACCGGCGAGATGCGCAAGCGCTACGGCTTCATCTTTGTGGACAAGTACGACGACGGAACCGGTGACTACAGCCGCTTCAAGAAGGACTCGTTCGAGTACTACAAGAAGGTAATCGCGAGTAACGGCGAGGACTTGGACTAGGCCGACAAAGACAGGCATGCGGGGCGTCGGTTCGCAAGAGCCGGCGCCCTTTTCCCTGCTTGGGCCAGATGCCTAGCCATAGCTTGTCCGTGACCGCAACCTATTCAGACTCCCAGATCTGGTACATGCAGGACTCGACCTGCGCATACCATTCATCGGGATTCAACTCGTTGTAGGAAAGCGCAGCCTCGTAGGAGATCGTGTGGCCGTACCCTTGGGCAAGCCCGGCGACGTGCGCGTAGATGGCGGTGTCCCAGTCTCCCCAGCTTGACGAGCCCCAGCCCCAGGCATTGCAACTGTAGGTGCAATTGAGCCCCGATCCGCTCTCCACGCGTGCGATGGCGGGGGAGTAGCGCGGGTCGACGCCGTATTCGTAGGCGGCCGCCGCGAAGGTCTCCCCGTATCCCTCGAGCGGGTAGCCCGCGTTGAAGGCATCTATGCGCTCGGCCCAGGTGGCGATATACGCGTCGCGCTCCTCGTCGGCGGTGTCCTTGCTGTCCTTGTCCTCGTCCTTTGAGACCTTGTCCTCGGCTTTAGGTTTGGTTGTGGTTGGCGCCTCTGCCGTGGTCTCCTCTGCCGCCTCCTTACCAGCCTGTGGGTCGAAGGCGACGAGGGAGGCAAGAGAGGCCAGTACCAGCACAATGCCAGTGCCGAGGGCAATGGTCGTGCGCGTGATTCTTCGCATGGGCATCCCTTCGCCGGGTATCCGAGCTTGGTCCCAAAACCGTCCCGATGCTACGTTAGCATGGAGACTGCACGTGTATCTGCCTCACGCGAGAGCCATCTGACCAAAGGAGCTGCCATGGCCGCATCCGTACTCTTTGTCGAGTATCCCAAGTGCTCAACCTGCCGAAAGGCCAAGAAGTGGCTGGACGAGCAGGGTGTGGCGTATATCGATCGTCACATCGTGGAAGATAACCCCTCGGCAGAGGAGCTCTTCTCTTGGCAGCAGGCTAGCGGACTACCTGTCCGCCGCTGATATCGATGGCAGGAAATATATCCATAGCCCC
>CAMYZR010000022.1 GCA_947303905.1 uncultured Atopobiaceae bacterium | reverse complement strand
CGTAGCGCATGGCGATCATCTGGGACAGGCCGCACGGCTCGAACTCGGACGGCATGAGCAGCAGGTCGCCGCCGCCATACATGCGATGGCTCAGCGCGTTGTCAAACGCGATGATGGCGCGCATCTGGTCGCCGTAGGTGTAGTCGAAGTACTGGAACGCCTCTTCCTGGTCGCGGTCGCCAGTGCCCAGGATGGCGATCTGCACGCCGCGCTCCATGAGCTGGTTCATGGCGTAACGCACCAGGCCAAGGCCCTTCTGGTTGGTGAGGCGGCCGATCATGACGACCAGCGGGCGAGTCGGGTCCTGGGCCAGGCCGAGCTCCTCCTGCAGGGCGCGCTTGTTCTCAGCCTTCTTGTCGAGGCTGTTGATGTCATAGTTGATGCCCACCATCGGGTCGGTGGCGGGGTTCCAGGCGTCCATGTCGATGCCGTTGAGGATGCCGCGCAGCACGTTGGAGCGACGACGGAAGATGTCGTCCATGCCCTCGCCGTAGAACGGCATCTGCAGCTCGTTGGCATAGCTGGGGCTGACCGTGGTGATGATGTCGCTGTAGCAGAGCGCGCCCTTCATGTAGTTGATGGAGTCGCGGTCGCAGTACAGCTGGCCGGCAGCGGTGGGGTTGTCGGCAAGGCCGAGGATGTCCTCGAGCACCTTGTCGGAGTACTGGCCCTGGAACTTGACGTTGTGGACCGTGAAGACCGTCTTCACGTTGCGGCAGGCCTCGATCTCCTGGTAGAACTCGCGCAGGAACACGGTGGCCATGGCGGTCTGCCAGTCGTTGCAATGCAGGATGTCGCACTGCAGCTCGGGCAGCCACTGGATGGCCTCGCAGATGGCCTTGGAGAAGAACGCATAGCGCTCGCCGTCGTCGAAGTAGCCATAGAGGCTGTCGCGCTTGAAGTAGGCCTCGTTGTCGACGAAGTAGAAGTCCACGCCGTCATAGGTGAGCTTGTCGATGCCGCAGTACACGCTGCGCCATGCCAGGGGCACGTAGAACTCAGCGAGGTGCTGCATCTTGGAGGTGAACTCCTCGGAGATGGTGCCGTACTTGGGAAGAATGACGGCGACCTTTGCGCCTGCGGCCTTGAGGGCCTTGGGCAGGGAGCCGGCAACGTCGGCAAGGCCGCCAGTCTTGACAAAGGGCACGGCCTCAGAGGCGGCAAAGAGGATCTTGATCTTTCTTCTGGTCTTGGTGAGTTCGGCCATGGTTTCACTCCTTGGTAGTTAAAGAGCGTACATATGGGACGTACCCGGGGCCCCGTGCGCTTGCGCCCGCGTATGGCCCACATGAAAAAGAAGAGCGCCGACGCGGCATATGCCCACGTCGGCGCTCCTGACAAGCTTACGCCTGGCCCTTCTCCTTCACGAGAATGGCGTTGGGCGCGCCGCGCAGCTCGGTGCCCTCGGGCACGAGGTTGTTGCGGTCGATGATGGCGTTCTCGATGACAGCGCCGCTCTTGATGGTGCAGCCCTGCATGATGATGGCGTTGTTGACAACAGCGCCCTTCTCGACGACGACGCCACGGCCGAGCACGGAGTTGGTCACGGTGCCGTAGATCACGCTGCTGCCCGACACGCGGGAGTTGGCGACCTTGCAGCCGGGCTGATACTTGCCAGGCTGGTTGTCGTGAGCCTTGGTGCGAACCGGACGCTCGGAGAACAGCTCGTGGGTGATCTTGGTGTCGAGCATGTCCATGTTGGCCTTGAAGTAGGTGTCCTTGTTGAACACCGGGGCGGCATAGCCCTCATAGTCGAAGGTCTGGACGTTGACGCGCTCGTACTCGCCGGCCAGGGCCTCGAAGAGGTCCAGATAGTCGGTGGCGGCGAACCAGTCGAGGATCTCGAGGAGCTTCTCGCGACCCATGACGAAGCAGTCCAGGAAGGCGGTGTCGCCAAAGACGACGCCGTGCTTGACGCCCTTGACGCGACCGTCGACGACCTCGAAGCCGGCGACGTCGACGTCCTTGTCCTTGGCGGCCTGGGTCAGCACCGTGATGTCGGCGCCAGAGGCCAGGTGGGCATCGAACAGCTTGTTGTAGTCCATGCTGTAGACCCAGTTGGCGGTGGACAGCACGACGAGGTCGGCGCTATCGCGCTCGAGGAAGACCTTGTTGTGGATGAGGTCACGCAGCAGGAAGCGGGAGCCGGTGCGCGAGGTGCCAAAGGCAGAGCCCGGCAGGATGAACAGGCCGCCCGTCTTGCGGGTGAGCTCCCACTCGCGACCAGAACCGACATGGTCGATCAGCGAGCGGTAGTTGTACGGCATAACCATGCCGACGGTGCGGATTCCGCAGTTCACCATGTTCGAGAGCGCGAAGTCGACGAGGCGGTAGCGGCCGAGGAACGGCAGCGAGGCGGCCGGGCGGCTATCGGTGAGAGGGCTCGGGAACTTGGTGGAGTAGTTAGCGGTAATGAGACCAATTGCCTTGGGCATCTCTACTCCTCCTTTCCGATAACGACATTGTTGCCGCAGAAGGTGTAATCCTTGCCAGCATCTTCGCTACCGAAGGCGACGCCCTCCTCGATGATGGAGTTCTCGCCGACGATGGCGTTGATGACCTTGGCGCCGTCCTTGACGATGGCGCCGGGCAGCAGGACGGAGTCCTTGACGACGGCACCCTTGCCGATGACGGAGTCGATCGAGACGATCGAGTGAATGGCGTCGCCGTAGATCTTGGAGCCGTTGCCCACGATGCAGTCGTCCACGGTCGCGTCCGGGCCGAAGTACGCCGGCGGGAACGAGAGGGTGTTGGACATGATCGGGAAGTCCTTCTGGAACAGGTCGAACGAGGGGTTCTCGCCCAGCAGCTCCATGGAGGTCTCATGGTAGGAGGCGATGGTGCCCACGTCACGCCAGAAGCCCTCGAACTTGTAGGTGTAGAGGCGACGGCCGTCGTTGAGGAGCTTCGGGATGATGTTGCCGCCGAAGTCGTGCTCGGACTCGGGATCGGCAGCGTCAAGGCGCAGCTCGTCGCACAGCAGCTTGGCGTTGAAGATGTAGATGCCCATGGAGGCAAGGTTGCTCTTGGGCTCAGGCGGCTTCTCCTGGAACTCGGTGATGCGACCGGTCTCGTCTGCAACGAGCAGACCGAAGCGGGAAGCATCCTCCCAGGGCACCGGCATGACGGCGATGGTCAGGTCGGCGTTGTTCTTCTTGTGCGTCTCCAGCATGTCGTGATAATCCATGCGGCACAGTGCGTCACCAGAGAGGATGATGACGTACTCAGGGTCGTTCAGCTCGATGTACTCGAGGTTCTGAGCGACTGCGTCTGCCGTTCCCGCATACCAAGACCCGCCGGTCTGGGTGGCGTAGGGCGGCAGGATGGCGATGCCATCCTCCAGGTTCCAGGCAGTGCCTGTTCCCAGATACGAGTGAAGCAGATACGGCCGGTACTGCGTCAGAACACCAACGCTGTTGATGCCCGAGTTGGCGCAGTTAGACAGGGGGAAGTCGATGATGCGGTACTTTGCACCAAACGACACGGCCGGCTTAGCTACGTCCTTAGTGAGGTCGTAGAGTCGGCTACCCTGCCCGCCGGCAAGAAGCATTGCTAGGCATTCCTTCTTGCTCATAGAACTCCCCTTTCGTTCCAACTAACTAGCCCACAGACTACCTTCCAATATGCCAAACGTCGTCGGCATATTCACCGATGGTTCGGTCACTGGAGAAATAACCCGACCGAGCAGTATTGTGAACCGCCGAACGGTTCCACGAACGGCGATCCGGGTAGCTGTTGGTGAGTTCTGACCACGCGTCGACGTAGGAATAGAAGTCCTTCAGAACGAGATCGTGGTCGTTGTTGGTCATGAGCTCGTCGCGCACGTAGTCGAAGTTTCCGGAGAGACGGGCAAGCGTGCCGTCGGTCAGCTCGTCGATGATACGGCCGATGCGACCGCGGTCGGCGTTGTAGACGTCCCACGCGTAGTAGGTGCCGCTCGCGCGCAGGGCCTCGACCTCCTCGGTGCGCAGGCCGAAGATCTTGATGTGCTCGTCGCCGACCAGCTCGCTGATCTCCACGTTGGCGCCGTCGTAGGTGCCCAGCGTGATGGCGCCGTTCATCATGAGCTTCATGTTGGAGGTGCCGGAGGCCTCGGAGCCGGCCCAGCTGATCTGCTCGGAGATCTCGGCGGCCGGGTAGATGAGCTCGGCGTTGGAGACGGCGAAGTTGGGCACGAAGGCCACCTTGATCTTGTCGTTGACGCGCGCGTCGTTGTTGATGACGTCGGCGACGGAGTTGACCAGGCGGATGACCTCCTTGGCGAAGGTGTAGCTCTGGGCTGCCTTGCCGGAGATGATGAAGGCCGTCGGCGTGGGGTTGTAGCTGGAGTCGGAGATGATCTTGTTGTAGATGTCCAGGATCTTGAAGACGTTGAGCAGCTGGCGCTTGTAGGCGTGGAAGCGCTTGACCTGCACGTCAAAGATCATGTTGGTGTCGAGCACCACGCCGCTCTTCTCGGCGACGTACTTTGCCAGGCGCTCCTTGTCCCACTTCTTGGCCTCCTCGAAGGCGTCCAGGAAGCTGGAGTCGTTCTCGTACTTGACGAGGCGCTCGAGCTCGGTGGCGTCGTCGAGCCACTCGTCACCGATTGCCTCGGTGATCAGGCGTGCGTAGGGCGGGTTGGAGTTGCCCAGGAAGCGACGGTGCGAGACGCCGTTGGTCTTGTTGTTGAACTTCTCGGGCGAGACGTCGTAGAAGCCCTTGAGGACCGTCTCCTTGATGATGCCGGTGTGCAGCTCGGACACGCCGTTGACGGCATGGGCGAAGATGACCGACAGGTTGGCCATGCGAGCCACGCCGTCCCACAGGATCGCGTTCTGGGAAAGGATCTCAGCCCAGTTCTCCTTGTCGTGGGGGAAGCTCTCGCGATAGCGGCGGTCGATCTCCTCGATGAACATGTAGGTACGCGGCAGCAGTGCGCGCAGCGTGTGGATGGGCCACTTCTCCAGAGCCTCGGGCATGACCGTGTGGTTGGTGTAGGAGATGGTCTCGCAGGCGATCTTGAAGGCGAGGTCGAAGTCCACGCCCTTCTCGTCGACCAGCAGGCGCATCAGCTCGGGGCCGCAGAGCGCGGGATGGGTGTCGTTGGTGTGGATGCAGACGTGCTTGCCCAGGTTCTCCCAGTTGTCCTTGCCGTGATCGCGCTCGTAGGTGCGCAGGATCGTCTGCAGGCCAGCGGAGACGAAGAGGTACTCCTGCTTGAGGCGCAGCAGCTTGCCGTGCTCGCCTGCGTCGGCAGGGTACAGAATGGTGGAGATGGCCTCGACGTCGGCACGGAACTTGATGGCGCCGGCGTAGTCGCCCCGGTTGAAAGCCTCGAGGTCGAAGTCCTCGCGATAGGGCTCGGCAGACCACAGGCGCAGGTGGTTGATGGTCTTTCCGCCATAACCGACGACAGGCACGTCATACGGGACGGCCAGGACCTTCTCGCTGCCCTCCTGGGTGAACCAGAAACGGCCATTGCTCTCGTGACGCTCGACATGGCCACCGAACTCGACCACGACGGCGCTGTCGGAGCGCTTGGTCTCCCAGGGATAGCCGTGGGAGAGCCAGTTGTCGGTCTTCTCGACCTGACGGCCGCCCTCGATCTCCTGGCGGAAGAGGCCATAGCGATAGCGCATGCCATTGCCATAGCCAGCGATGCCGTTGTGAGCCATGGAGTCGAGGAAGCACGCGGCCAGACGGCCGAGGCCGCCGTTGCCCAGACCGGGGTCGCCCTCGTGACGCAGGATCTCGTCGAGGTCGGCACCCATGTCCTCAACGGCCTCCGCGACCTCGTCGCGCAGGCCGAAGTTGAGCAGATAGTTGTCCAGGAGTGGTCCGATGAGGAACTCGAGAGAGAAGTAATAGACCTTCTTCATCTTAGAAGTGTCGGTCTCGGCCTTGATGTCGTTGGCCTTCTCTGCGATGAGCTCTGCGAGCACGAAGAAGCGCTCACGGTTACGACAGTTGTCAAAAGACTTACCGTACTTGGCCCGGCAGGCACGGCGGTACTGCTTGATGAAGTCCGCCTTGTCCTCAAAAAGCTTCTGCTGCATTGCAATCCTTTGTTCGCGGTCCGCACCGCCAGTCGCGACGGTGCGGACCAGCGGCAATGCTTATGCTTTCTTGGTACGGGTGGCCTTGGTGGCACCCTTACCGGATGCGGACCCCTTCTTGGCAGTGGTGCTTGCCTTTGCCTTGGCGGCAACCTTCTTGGCTGCTGCCGTGGCCTTGGCGGCACCCGCCTCGGCTACCTTCTTGGTGACGCGTTTTGCCGGAAGCGGTCGCACATACTTCAAAATCGTACCACCAAGTGGCGGAACGCGCAGCACGATTGATTGATCCTGGTGGTTCCAGGGCTTGTCCTCGCTCTTGAACTTGACGCCGTCGTTGGTCACGCCGGAGCCGCCGTACTCGACCCTGTCGGAGTTGAAGACTTCCTCCCACACACCTGGCTTGGGAACACCCAGACGGAACTCCTCATAGGGGTTTACCTCGAAGTTCATCAGAATTACGAGGTCGTCCTTGGGGTTGTCGCCGTGGCGCGCGAAGCTGATCAGGCACTGCTCGGCGTCGTCCGCCTCGATCCAATCGAAGCCGTCGGAGGTGTAGGCGCGCTGCCAGAGGGCGGGGTGAGAATTGTAGAACTTGTTGAGAGCCTTCACAAACTCGCGGTGCTTTCCGTGGTTCTCGTACTGGTCTGCGAGGAAGTACTCGATGCCCTCGTAGTAGCGCCACTCGATGTACTGGCCGATCTCGTTGCCCATGAAGTTGAGGGCTCCGCCGGAGTGCGTGAGCTGATAGAGGGCCAGCGAGCGCAGGCCGGCGAACTGGCGCCACTGGTCGCCCGGCATGCGGGTGATCAGCGAGCACTTGCCGTGCACGACCTCATCGTGGGACAGCGGCAGGATGAAGTTCTCGTTGAACTGGTACATGGTGGAGAAGGTGAGCAGGTTGTGGTTGCCCGGGCGGAACGGGAAGTCCGTCTGGCAGTAGTGCAGGGTGTCGTTCATCCAGCCCATGTCCCACTTGTAGTTGAAGCCCAGGCCGCCGTCCTTGGGCGGATAGGTGACCAGCGGCCACGCGGTGGACTCCTCGGCAATCATCATGACGTCGGGATAGTACTTGCCCACGGTGTCGTTGAGCTGCTGGATGAAGGAGATGGCGGCGAGGTCCTCCTCGGTGCCCTTCTCGTTGAACTTCTTCTGGCGCGGGTCGTCGATGCCGAAGTTGAGGTACAGCATGGAGGTGACGCCGTCCATGCGCACGCCGTCGGCGTGATACTCGTCGATCCAGTAGAGCAGGTTGGAGATCAGGAAGGACTGGACCTCCTTGCGGCCCAGGTCAAACTTGCAGGTGCCCCAGTTGGGATGGATCGCGTTCTCGTAGAGCATGTCGCCGTTGAACTTGGCGAGGCCGTGGGCATCCTGGCAGAAGCCGCCGGGCACCCAGTCGAGGATGACGCCGATGTTGGCGCGGTGGCACATGTCCACGAAGCGCTTGAACTGCTTGGGGGTGCCAAAGCGGCTGGTTGGCGCATAGTAGCTGGTCACCTGGTAGCCCCAGCTACCGTCAAAGGGGTGCTCCATGACCGGGAGCAGCTCGATGTGGCTGTAGCCCATCTCCTTGACGTAGGCAACGAGCTCCTCGGAGAGCTCCTCGTAGGTGAGGTAGCTGCCGCCGTGGTCCTCGGTGTCGGGCTCGCCGGTTCCGGACAGGCCGTCATTGTGGCGCTTCCAGCTGCCCAGATGCACCTCGAAGATGTTGAGGCGGTTCTTCATGTGCGGGGACTCGGCGCGCTTGGTGAGCCAGCGCTTGTCGCCCCAGCGGTAGCCGGCGATGTCGGTGGTGCGGCTGGCGGTGCCCGGGATCAGCTCTGCCATGAAGGCGTAGGGGTCCGCCTTGTAGAGAAGGTCACCCTGCTTGGTTTCGATGACGTACTTGTAGAGCTGGCCTTCCTCGACGCCCTCGATGAAGCCCTCCCAGACGCCGCCGGTCGGACGCAGGCCCAGCGGATTGGCCCAGGTGTCCCAGCCGTTGAAGTCACCGATGACGTGCACGCTCTTGACGTCGGGCGCCCACACGGCGAAGTGATAGCCCTTCGTGCGTCCAGACATGGCAGGGTGGGCACCGAGCTTCTCGTAGCTGCGGTACCAGACGCCCTTGCCCATCATGAAGACGTCTTCGTCGGTAAGGATGTAGTCAACGTCACGCTTGTACCCCATGATGCCCTCCAACGTTTGGCGTTTATTCCTATGGCCATGAGCGCGCAACGACGGTCGCGTGTGGGCCGTCCATGCGCGGTATATGCCCTTTTATTCTCAGCTTACAAAGGCAGCGACACACGCTCGCATCGGCGACGCGTGCGTGTGTAGGGCCCCAGTGGCCTTTTTGGGCACATTTGGCGGGCTGAAACGAGTCGCTCGGCGCTCCGCTACTCGATTCCGTGACCGTTGCAGTGATGGACGAAGCCCGCATACGTGAAGTCATCCCAGCCCTCGGGCCACGCGCCGACCTCGTTGAAGAAGCACGACGGGATCTCGCCGAGCGCGATGCACTTGCGGATGCAGGCGTCACAGCCACGGCCACGCTCGAGGTTGCGGGGGTTGTTGGGGTTCAGCGGACACTCGAGGTCCCGACAGCTGCAAAAGTGGTGGACCCGCTCGGCCAGGCATGCGTCGGCTTCGCGCTGGTACTTCTCGTCTCCATAGGTGGACATGCCCTATGCCTCCTTCTTCTTGGTGCGCCGACGCGCCTTTGGCTTGGGGTTGCCGTTGGCCTTGCCAAAGCTCGGGCAGATGTCGGCCAGCGGGCATCCGTCACAGAGGGGATTCTGCGCGCGGCAGGTGTCGCGCCCAAAGTGAATCCACTGCTCGTTGACGGGGCCCCAGAGCTCCTGCGGCAGCACGTCGAGTAGGTCTTGCTCGGCCTGGAGCGGTGTTGGCTTGTTGGTGAGCTTCCAGCGCGTGGCTAGGCGGAAGACGTGGGTGTCCACCGCGATGCCGTCCACGATGCCGAATGCCTTGTTGAGCACGATGTTGGCGGTCTTGCGGCCTACGCCGGGCAGACGGCAGAGCTCCTTCATCGTGTGAGGGACCTCGCCGCCGAAGTCCGCCACGATCATCTGCGAGGCCTCGACGCAATGCTGCGACTTGGTGCGCCAGAAGCCGATGGACCTGATGATCTCGGCGATCTCGGCGGGGTTGGCCTGAGCCATGGACTGCGCGTCGGGCCAGCGCTCGAAGAGCTCGGGCGTCACCTTGTTGACGGCCACGTCGGTCGTCTGGGCAGAGAGCAGCACGCAGATGACCATGGTGAACGGTGTCGTAAAGTTGAGCGCGCTCTCCACATGCGGATAGAGCTCGCCCATGCGGCGACATATCTCGATGGCACGCTCGCGTTTGGCGCGCTTGGACTCTCGCGGCATTACGTCCCCCTCGCTGTCACGGCTGGCGAAGCTGCGCGTTCGCCTCTCACATCATAGGCGATAGGCTCCTCTTTTCGCCTCAGCATGCCATATGCGGAGCGGACGAGGGCGAATCGTGCAACTTTTCCCGTTAGTGTGTCAACCCTTGCGGATACCCTTCGCCCCCAGAGCGATGGCCGGGTCCCTTAACTGTTATTTCTTTAGTTGCATTTTTCTGATTTCGACTCGCGTTAATTGGGTATGACACACTAACGGGAAAAGTTGCACGAATAGCGACCTAGCATTACGGAAACGCACATGTCAGCCAAGAAGGTCTTCATCTCACACGCGTCTGCCCTCGAGTTTTGGCGCCATCACGACCTGAGTCGCGCTGGCGGAATCAAGCGTATCCGTCGCAGCTCGCTTCGGGGCGCCACCTCGAGCGTATCGGCAATCAGGTCGCTCGTCCGCAGCGCGTCGCCAACCTCTGGCAAGATCTTCGGAGCAAGGCCAGACGCGAGCCTCTCCTCATGTCTGCACGACCTGCAGATTGAAGAGCTTCCCCTACATGTCATGGTCGACACGAGCAACAAGCGGGAGAAGCGAGGCAGCGTCATAACCCATCTGTATAGACAGCCGCTGCCCGAGGGCTCACTTTGCAGAATCTCGGAAAACGTCTACGTGGCGTCTCCAGAGCTGACTCTCTGCCAGATGGCGACGCTGCTGCCCCCTGTAGATGTACTCGAACTCTGCCTCGAGTTCTGCAGCGGCTACTGTCTCAACTCCGAGAACGAACGAGGATTCGACGACCGTCCAGCCTTGACCTCTTCCTCACGGCTCGCAACGTTTGTCCGCAGATTCAAGGGCCGACATGGCGTTAAGCAAATCAGATCACTCCTTCCCTACGTCGTCGATGACTCCGCATCGCCGATGGAGAGCGTCGTTCTCATGCTGCTCTGCCTGCCAAGCAGGTTGGGTGGCCGCCAACTCCCCATTCCAGAGCACAACGTGGCAATACCGATCACGGAGCGAGCACGATCTCACACCCGGAGAAAGACTCTGGTGTGTGACCTGTTCTGGAAGGAATACAGGCTGGACGCAGAATGCGACAGCACCAGGCATCACACATCAAAGCGACAGCTGGGCATCGACTCGAACCGCCGCATCATCCTCGACGCCATGGAATACAAGTACGTCGGCATAACCCGTTGGCAACTTGAGAGCGAAGACGAGTTTGAAGACGTGGTGCAGGCAATCAGGCGAGCCATGGGTCTCCCCTTGCGAAGCACGCCGAAGCACGTACGCGATAACCGCAACGCATTACGCGAATACTTGGTCGCTTCACACGGGTCGCGGCAGCCTCTTAAGCTCGTTTGAGGTCGTCGGCAAGGTTTTCCGGAATTGTCAACGGCGATTCGCGCAACTTTTTGCGTTAGGGGACCCCGGACGAAAAGCTGGACACGCGGGCGGCCCCCGGGAGGGGGATCGACCATGTACACGAGACAGCAGCGGGTGAGCTGTATCTTTGTTTCGGACACATCCCTCTCAGGAGGCAGACCATTCACCAG
>CAMYZR010000021.1 GCA_947303905.1 uncultured Atopobiaceae bacterium | reverse complement strand
CCATTCCGCCGACGTAGCCCTCGTTCAGGTCGCGGAAGTCGGACATCGCGCGACTCCACCTGCCGCCCCACTCGCTGCCCCAGGTCTCGGGGAACCTCGGCGATGTCGACGTCCTGGCGCGGGTGAGGTTGCCCGGGCGCACGTAGCTTCCCCGATTGGACTCGGGCACGTCGAGGGTGCTCGAGTCGACGACGCCTGGTATCTCCCCGACAAAAGTCAGGTCTCCGCCCCAGTTGTCAGGCACCTCATCCCATGCTCCAAAGTACACGGTCGCCACGACGTTTGCGCAGATCGAGCTTTCCACCGTAGGCCTGCCGCCTCTGAAGGTCATGGTTTCCAGGCTGGTGCAGTCGCTGAACGCCTCCTCGTCAATTTGGGTGAGGGACTGCGGAAGGACAACTGTTTTGAGGCTGTACGCCCTGCGGAAGGCGCGCGCCCCTATGGCGGTGACGCCCTCGGGGATCTCTATGGACTCGAGGCCCTCGTTCCAGCCGAAGAGCCCCGCGTCGATCTTGGTCACACCGGGCTTGAAGACGACCGTCTTCAGGGCGTTGCTACCCTCGAAGGCGCCGTTGTTGTAACCCCAGTCATAGGTCATGTTCGCTGGGATGGTCACGCTGGCCAGGGACCCGCACCCGTTGAAGGCGCCTGCGTGCAGGGTCTCCAGCGAGTCCGGAAGCACGACGCTGGTCAGTCCGCAATTCTCAAATGCCTGGGTCCCGATCGTCTTGATCGTCTCGGGGAAGTCGAACTCCTCCAAAGCGCCATCCTTGCGGAAGGCGCAGCTCCCAATGGTCTCCAGCGAGCAGCCATCCTCGAAAAGGACCTCTTCGAGGTTGAGGCAGTAGCGGAAAGCGCTGTCTTCGATTTCGGTGACTGTTGCGGGGATCGTCACGGTCTCGATCGGGGAGTCGAAGAACCAGCACCTGCCGATCCTCGTGAGGCCCGCGGGGAAGATGATGTTGGTAAGCGAATCACAGCCGTTGAAAACACCCGTGTCGTACCCGCGTTCCGTCTGGTACTGGTTGCAGGTCATAGCCGCAGACAGCCTAACGGTCTCCAGCCGCCCGCATCCCGCAAAGGCACCCACGTCCACGAAGCTAACCGTGTCGGGCATGAAGAAGCTCTTGAGCCCAGATCCGCTGAATGCCTTCCAGCCGATGCTTTCGAGCTGCGAGTTCTCGGAGAGGTTCACTGTCTCGAGGTTCTCCGTGCCGTAGAAGGCCCATGAGCCTAAGCTGGTCACGCTGTCCGGGATGGTGATCTGCGTGATGCCCGAATACTCGAAGAAGCCGTTGCCTATCGTCTCGCGGCCGTCCTCCAGGGTGACGCTCGTCAGTGCGGGGGTGTTGGCAAAAGGCCCCGGGTAGGCCTGCTCGCCCGCATACTCATGGGTCCTGCAACCCCTGGGGATGTTGACGCTCTTGAGCGACGTGCAGCTATTGAACGCGCTGCTCCCCAGGTACTCGAGGCCGTCCGGCAGCGTAACGCTCGTCAGGCTCGTACATCCCGAGAAGGCCTTGTCTCCGATGGACCTCAGGGTCGACGGCAGCTTGACGTAGGACAGGTTGAAGCAGTCCATGAAGGCTCCGGTGCCGTCCCATATGCTTCCGTCTATGTATTCCACCGGGTACGACACCCCGTCAACCGGCAGCGTCTCGGGTATCGTCAGGCTCGTGATCATGCACCGGTCATTGAAGGCGACGTTGCCTTCCTCGTCATAGTGAGGGTCGTCGACGGCCCTGGTGATGTGCAGCTCGTCGTCCACCAGCTTGTAGTGGAAGAGGTTCAGGTACTGGAACTCTTCCGATTCCGTCGAAGAGTCACCGCTCTCGTCTGCGTACGCCAATCCGGGCGAGAGGATGAGCAGCAGCACGGCCATCAGGATTGCAAGAGTTGTTCCACGAGCCTTCATTGCGCACCCCTTTAGGTATCCAATGACCAATAGTCCTTGAATTGTAGCGCCCATGATAGAGAGACTGCACCCTTCCCTTGGGAGGAAGAGGCAGTCTCCGTTGCCATCTTTGATCCCCGCTACTGCAGGTAGCCGTACAGGCGGTACATGAACGCGGCCATGTCCTGACGGGCGACGGTATTCTTGCCGCGGAACTGGCAGGTCCCGTCCTTCATGTCCCAGCCCCTCGTGACGCCCACGGAGGCCAGCCACTCGACCTCACCGGCGTGGTTGGCGGTATCGCCCGGGTCCGCATCGAGGAAGAAGGACCTCCTGCCCTCGGAGACCTCGGGCCGCCGTCGTCCCCGATGGTGACGACCAGCTCCTCGTCGCCTGCCGTGCTGACGACCTCCTCGTCGCTGCCCGACCCGTCCTCGACCCTCACGGTGACATCCGCCAGGCCGGAGACGGCGTAGGCGTCGCCTTCTTGCTCGCTAGCGCTCGCACTTCCAGAAGTGCGCCGAGAAGGGCCCGACCTCGCTGCCTGCGCCAAAGTCGTGATCCGCGCCGGTGATGAGGTCAACCGCACGTCCGCAGCCCGCATCGAAGTGGAAGACGAACGGGTCGGCTGACGCGTTGATGGCCACGAAGACGCGCTCGCCCTCGGTCTTGCGCTCGAAGAGCAGCTGCTGCGGGCTCACCATGACCTCGCGGTACTCTCCCCAGCACAGGGCCTTGCTGTCGCGCTTGGCATGCGCCAGCGCACAGAGGTAGTCGGTGAGCTCGTTCCACTCCGGTGCGTCGAGCGCGGGACGCAGCTCGTGGTCGCCATACTTCTGCTCGCCCTCAATGCCCCACTCGCTGCCGTAATAGATGCACGGGACGCCGCACATGCCAAAGAGCACGCCGTAGAGTGGATAGAGGTGGCGCTTGTCGTCGATCTTGGTGGCGATGCGCGGGACGTCATGGTTGTCGGCAAAGTTGAGCAGATGGCAGCCAGTATAGAGGTCCCAGGGGTCGTTACCGCTCTGACGCTTGAGCGCATAGGCCACCTCGTGCATGTTGGCCGCATTCATCGAGCTCCAAAGACCCTTGTAGACCTCGTAGTTGGTGACCGTGTCGCATGAGTTGTCGCCCATCCAGCGGTTGTAGTCGCCAAACATCGTCTCGCCGAGCAGCAGGAACTTCTGCCCACGCTTGCTGGTGAGCTTGTCCGCCACGTCACGCAGGAAGGTGAGGAAATCGTCGTCGAGGCAGTATGCGACATCCAGACGCAGGCCGTCGATGTCAAACTCGCTCTCCCACGTGCGAATCACGTCTGCGCAATAGGAGTTGAGGTCAAAGTTGCGGTGGTTGAGCTTGACCAGGTACGGCACGCCCGCCCAGGTCTCGTAGCTGAAGCCGTCGCCGTACTCGCTGTTGCCGCTCCAGTTGATGTTGAACCAGCCCGAGCATTCCGAACCGCCGCGGCTCTCTAGCACGTCACGGAAGGCCGGGAAGTCGCGACCCACATGGTTGAAGACGCCGTCGAGCAGGACCTTGATGCCCGCCTCGTGGAAGGCATCCACCACGCGACGCAGGTCTTCGTTGGTGCCCAGGCGGCAGTCGACGGTCAGGTAGTCGGTGGTGTCGTAACCGTGGCTGATGCTCTGGAACACCGGGTTCAGGATGACGCAGTTGGCACCAAGGCGTGCGATGTGCTCCACCCAGCCGTCGTCGATGAGCTTGAGTAGGCGGTGCTCGAGCACGCCGTCGTTCTCGTAGGGAGCTCCGCAGAGACCGAGCGGGTAGATCTGATAGCAGACAGAGGTCTCGAACCAGGACATGGGGTCCTCCTTTGGTATGTGTTGGCTACAGCAGCCGCTGTGGGCTGCGCTTTTGGTTGCTTGGAGACGAGCTAGACCATCTCCTCCGGACGGAACACCTCGTCAAAGCGCTCCTCGCTCAGATAGCCCAGCCCCACGCAGGCCTCACGCAGGCTGATTCCCTCGTCAAAGGCCTTGTGCGCCACGCGGGCGGCGTTCTCGTAGCCGATGTAGGGGTTGAGGCAGGTGACCAGCATGAGCGAGTTGTGCAGGTTGTCATGCATGCGGGCGCGGTCGGCCACGATGCCACAGGCGCAGTGCTCGTCGAAGGAGCGGATCGCGTCGGCAAGCAGGCGCACCGACTGCAGGTAGTTGTAGGCGATGACCGGCATGAAGACGTTGAGCTCGAAGTTGCCCTGGCTGGCCGCGATGCCGATGGCTGCGTCGTTGCCCATGACCTGCACGGCCACCATGGTGACGGCCTCGCACTGCGTGGGATTGACCTTCCCGGGCATGATCGAGCTGCCGGGCTCGTTCTCGGGGATGCGAATCTCACCCAAGCCCAGACGCGGACCCGAGGCCAGCCAGCGCACGTCGTTGGCAACCTTCATCATGTTTGCCGCCAATGCCTTGATGGCGCCGTGCGAGAAGACCAGCGCGTCCTTGGACGTGAGCGCATGGAACTTGTTGGGGTCGGTCACGAAGGGCTGGCTGGTGAGGTCGGCCAGCTTGCTGGCGACCAGCGTGTCAAAGCCCGCAGGTGCGTTGAGGCCCGTACCTACCGCCGTGCCGCCCAGAGCCAGCCGGCAGAGCGGTGCGAGCGAGGCCTCGAGCATCTCCACGCCGCACTCCACGAGGCCACGCCAGCCACTGATCTCCTGCGAGAAGGAGATGGGCACGGCGTCCTGCAGGTGCGTGCGGCCGCTCTTGACCACGCCCTCGTTCTCGCGCTCGAGGCGCTCGAAGGTCGCGATGAGCTGCTGAGCGGCGGGGATGAGCTGCTCCCTCACCGCAACGACTGCCGCGATGTGCATAGCCGTGGGGAAGGTGTCGTTGGAGCTCTGCGAGTGGTTGACGTCGTCGTTGGGGTGCACGGGACGCGCGAGCGAGACGCCCTGCTCGGCAGCGAGCTGGTTGGCTCGCGTGGCCACCACCTCGTTGACGTTCATGTTGGACTGCGTGCCCGAGCCGGTCTGCCACACCTTGAGCGGGAACTCCGCGTCCCAGGTGCCGGCATAGACCTCGTCGCACGCCTGCGCAATCAGGGAGCCGACCGGGCCGTCAAGCACGCCAAGCTCAACGTTTGCCTGCGCCGCAGCCTTCTTGAGCAGGGCAAACGCACGAATGATGCCCTCGGGCTGAGTCTCGGTGCCAATGCGGAAGTTCTCGAAGGAGCGCTGGGTCTGCGCGCCCCAGAGGGCGTCAGCGGGAACGCGCATCTCGCCCATCGAGTCATGCTCGATACGATAGTCGGCCATAATGGTCCTCTCGTTAGCGACTGACCGTATCATTGTAGGCCAGCGCGTCACCTCAAGTCGAACACGCCCCGGACGATTCCCATGATCTGCCGCATGGTCTCGTCGTCCGCCGTTCCCAGCAGGCGAAACCCGCGATACTCGATGTCGATGGTGCGCAGCATCTCCACGCAAGCAAAGCCATGCAATCCCGCGTCGTGAACAGGAACATGCAGAGGATAGCCGTTGTCCTTCGATTGCACGGGAACCACACCCACAAACGACGACCTGCAGTTGAAGGGATAGCCAGTCACGACAATCGCGGGTCGAGGCTTTGCAGGCTCGTGGCCAACAGATGGGATAAAGTCGACCTCGACGATGTCGCCCTGTTCGAGCATGCTCACGCGATCACCTCGGAACCCACGTCATCGCCCCAGTCAGCCTCGTGCGGGACGTAAGAACCCTCGTAGCCATGGAAAAGCTCGTCCATGGACTGGAAGGGGGCATCGGAGAAGCTGCGGTACTCCGACTCGGCGGGACGCAAGGTGAGGTAGGGCCCGCGATGGTCGGAGCCCTCTTCCATGATGAGGATGCTGTCGTCGGTTATGCCCAAGTCCTCGCAGATGCGCTTGGGTATGCGCACCGCTCGAGAAGTACCCCAGACTTTGAGTCGCGTTTTTGTTTGTTTAGCCAGCGCGCTGCCCATGCTTCCTCCTAAGATATCTCTATAGATATCTTAGGAGGAAGCATGGGCAGCGTCAAGCTGGTAGCACTAGCACCAGACGCAGAACCGCCTGCTTCAGAGGCGCGCTCGATCGTGCGGCAGTGCCTGGAGCGCCTGAGGGTAAACAAGCAAGCCGGCAGGCAGTTCGAGGTCGGCCCCGAGGCGTATCTGCCAGAACGCATCAAAGCCTTTCGCCTGAATGCCGGTGACTACGACATCATCTATGGGCTTGACGAAAGCGATGGCCTTCGGGTCTACGGCCTCGTGCAAGCGCTGTGAGGTAGCGCCGACGAGCTACCGACATCACACCCCTACCGGCTGGCCTCGCCCTTGATCACGCAGCGGTTGGCCGGCAGCCAGACGCTGCCCCACTCCACGGGCGTACCGTCGTCGAGATGCACGAGCTGCTCCATCTGCAGCACCGGCGCGTGGCTGTCGCAGTCGAGCAGGCCGCCGCGGCGGCTTCCCGCCACACGGGCGCTGTAGGTCACCTCGGACCCGCCGATACCGCGCCCACTCGTGCGCTCGATCACCCGAAACACCGACTCCCGCTCGAAGTCGGCCTCGTCGAGCCCGGGACAGGCGCCGAGGTTCAGATGGCTCTCGATGTACATGACCGGATGGCCGTCGACGCTACGGACGCGCTCGAGGTAGAGATAGCTCTCCCCCACGTCGATACCGAGGTGCCGCGCGCAGATCTCCGACGCCTGCCGCACCTCCTGGGTGACCACGCGGGTGACGTGCGAGATGCCCGCCTCACCCATGGACTCGGCAAATGAGAGCAAGTGTCCCGAGGTCGGCCGCGCCATCACAGGGCTCGCCACAAAGGTGCCACGTCCGCGATGTTGCACGAGAAGGCCCTCGTCGACCAGCGTGCGCACGCCACGCTTGACCGTGCCACGCGAGAGACTGAGCATCTCGGAGAGCTCGTGCTCCGAGGGGATGGGCTCGTTGACACCCCACTCGCGCGCATAGATCTTCTCGCGCACGAAGTCGGTCACCTGCTCGTGGAGCCGCCGGTCGCCGCCGCGTCGCGTTTCCTCGCTCATCTCTGCCTCCCCCACGCGGGGTCACCCGCCGCGTAGGCATGCAGGGCCTCGCGCATGAGAACATCCACCTCGTTGGGCACCCGGCTGAAGTAGTCCGCGCCGAGCAGGCTATACGTGGGGTCGTCCACATGGTGCTCGATGTTGTCGCGCACGATACCCGCCATGACCTCACAGGCCGCGCATACGTCCTGCTCCGCGATGGCATACTGCGAGAAGTCCGCGCACTGCTCGATGAGCTCAGGCGTTGGATCGGGTGCCATCGAGATGTCGAGCGTGCGCCCAAAGGTGGCAAAGTCGGACTGCTTGCGAACGCGAATCTCGGTGCCAGGCTTGAGCCCCCGCTCGTCGAGCAGCCGATTGAAGTGGGCATTGTACACGTGATCCGCCACCAGATGCGTCCACGCGCCGAGCATGACGTCGGTCACACGACCGTCCGCGTCAGCATAGGGAGCCACCCAGCGCTCGAAGAACTCCCCGTAGCGGGGCTCGGGCACATAGCCCGGATCGGCAAAGTGCGTCTCGCGGTAGTCGATCTTGCGCGTGGGGTCGGGCACCATGTAGCCCACGTAGACGTCGGGCACCAAGTTTCCGAAGAGGAAGGCGTTGACGTCGCGAATGCCCAGCGCGGCAGGGGTCTCCTGGCTCAGGAGACGCTCGACGTGCGCGGTATGTATGTTCCAGCTTGGCATGAGACGTATGGTAGCACGTGGCGGCTCCCTGCGACGCGCGTGCCGCGGTGGCACATCTGCGCACGTGAGCACGCGGTTCCCTGGTTGTCCGCGCCTATCCCCGCTCGTCTCGCCTGGCACACTTCCCCGCCTGCATGCAGCCGGAACAACAGCCCGAGCAGCCGCGACGCGCGTCCCTGCGCGAGCTCACAAAGGCCAAGCCCACGACCACACCGATTATGGCAAGCACGATGACATCAGCAAAGGGCATGTCCCCTCCCATCACGCAAAGCCGAGCGCAAGGCCCACGAGCCTGACCGCAAAGGCAACCACCCACGCAATGAGGCATTGCCAGATCACCACGTTGACGGCCCACTTGGAGCCAAGCTCTCGCCTGATGGAGGCAATGGCGGCGACGCAGGGCGTGTACAGGAGGCTGAACGCGAGCATGCTCGCTGCGGTAAGGGGCGAGAGCGCCGCCGCGACCCCACCGGTTGCACTGAAGAGCACCTCCATCACCGATACGACGCTCTCCTTTGCCATGAACCCGCTCACGAGCGAGGTGACGATGCGCCAGTCACCCATGCCAAGAGGCTTGAAGAGGGGTGCGACGATCGTAGAGATGGTGGCGAGTATGCTCGCGTGCTGGTCCTTGACCATATTGAGGCCGAAGTCAAAGTTGCTCAGGAACCACACCACGATGGTCGCGATCAGAATGACCGAGAAGGCCCTCTGCAAGAAGTCCTTTGCCTTGTCCCACAGGAGCTGCAACACGTTACGGGGACGCGGAAGTCGGTAGTTGGGAAGCTCCATCACAAAGGGAACGGCCTCCCCCCTGAAGAGCGTGCTCTTGAAGAGCAGGGCGATCACGATGCCCGTGACGATTCCCAGCAGGTACAGGCCGGTCATGATCAGTCCGCTATACGCCGGGAAGAACGCCTGCACGAAGAAGCCGTAGATGGGCAGCTTTGCCGTGCAGCTCATGAAGGGCGTGAGCAGGATGGTCATCTTACGGTCGCGCTCGCTCGGGAGGGTCCTTGTGGACATGACCGCGGGCACCGTGCAGCCAAAGCCGATGAGCAGCGCCACGATGCTGCGCCCGGAGAGGCCGATCCTGCGCAACAGCTTGTCCATGAAGAATGCCACGCGCGCGAGGTAGCCGCTGTCCTCCAGAAGCGAGAGGAAGAAGAACATCGTCACGATGACAGGCAGGAAGGAGAGCACGCTTCCCACGCCCTCGAAGATGCCCTTCATGACCAGACCCTTGACGGCCTCGCTCACGCCCGCCGAGGTCATGGCCGACTCTGCAGCGCCCGCCAAAGAGTCGATTCCCGCTGCGAGAAGGTCCTGCAACCATGCTCCGATCACGTTGAACGTGAGATGGAAGACCGTCGCCATGATCGCGACGAAGACCGGAATTGCCGTGAAGCGCCCGGTGAGGATCTGGTCTATGCGCGAGCTGCGGACATGCTCGCGGCTCTCATGGGGCTTGGTCACGCACTGGTCGCACACGCGCTGGATGAAGGCAAAGCGCATGTCGGCGATGGCAGCGGCGCGATCGAGACCGCGCTCGCGCTCCATCTGGAGGGCAATGTGCTCGAGCGTCGCGCGCTCGTTCTCGTCGAGGTCGAGCTGGGCCAAAATGAGCTCGTCGCCCTCGAGCAGCTTGCTTGCGGAAAAGCGCACGGGCAGTCCCGTGCGATCGGCATGGTCCTCGATCAGGTGGCTTACCGCATGCAAGGCGCGGTGCACCGCCCCGCCATGGTCGTGCGCGTCGCAGAAGTCCTGTCGAAGGGGCTTCTCCTGATAGTGCGCCACGTGCAGCGCGTGCGAGACCAGCTCGGCGACGCCCTCGTTGTGTGCGGCCGAAATCGGGACGACGGGCACGCCCAGCTGGGCTTCCATCGCGTTCACGTCGATGGAGCCGCCGTTGCCGACCACCTCGTCCATCATGTTGAGCGCGACCACCATGGGAACGCCCATCTCCAGCAGCTGCATGGTGAGATAGAGGTTGCGCTCGATGTTGGTCGCGTCGACGATGTCGATGATGCCGTGGGGATGCTCGTTGATCACGTAGTCGCGCGAGACGAGCTCCTCCGGCGAGTAGGGCGACATCGAATAGATGCCCGGTAGGTCGACGACAGACGTGTTCGCATGGCCACGGATGGGGCCGTCCTTGCGGTCGACCGTCACGCCGGGGAAGTTGCCCACGTGCTGGTTCGAGCCCGTCAGCTGGTTGAAGAGGGTGGTCTTTCCGCTGTTCTGGTTACCCACGAGCGCGAAGGTGAGCACGGTTTCCTGCGGCAGGGGGTCACCGCTCCCCTTGGGATGGAACTTTCCCCCTTCGCCCAAACCCGGGTGCTGGCTCTTGCTTGGCCGCCCATGGTGGTTGTCGGCTGGTTCCGGCATGCCTTGCTCCTCGGTGGGCACCACGCCGACCTCGGCCGCATCGGCAAGCCGCATGGTGAGCTCATAGCCGTGGATGCGTACCTCCATGGGGTCGCCCAGCGGAGCGAGCTTGACCACACTGAGCTGCGCCCCAGGAATCACACCCATGTCGAGCAGGTGGTGGCGCAGCGCCCCCTCGCCACCAACGGTCGCGATACATGCGGAATCCCCCGGTCTGAGGTCACTCAACTTCATTGTCTCGTTCAGCGATGCCATAACGTCCGTTACCTTCTATCAGAATCTTCCGTACTTCCCTTTTTTGCGAAGCTTTTCGTAGAACCTTTTTCTAGAAGCCTTTTCGTCAAATAAAAAACGCTCCCTACCTGCTCGACACATCGCGGGCGGAGCGGATGCACCTGCGTACGATGCGCACGAATTCGGTTGCGTCGGTTGAGCCCAGTCTCTCGAGTAGCTCACCGTGAGCCTGGACCGCAGAGTTCTTGAGCCCCTGGGCATATGCCCTGCCCTGCTCGGTGAGGCTCACATGCACGCAACGGCGGTCAAGCTCGTCCTGTATGCGCTTGACAAAGCCCTTCGCCTCCAGTTTTCGCAGTATGTTTGCGATGCGCCCCGTGCTGAGCCCGGTACGCTCCCCCAGCTCGCCGGCCAGCAGGGCACACTCGGACGAGTAGAGGCAGAGCACGACACCATCCTCACCCCTGTTCGAGACCATCGACCCGAGTCGGTTGATCTCTGGCAGATTCTCGTAGTGAAGGCGCGTGAGCTCCTCGGCAAGCTGTTTGGTGCGCTCGGTCATCCCTGGCTTCTCGACAAAAGTTTTCCTAGACTAACTACTGAATTGTGCTGCAAGCCCTAGGACGTGTCAAGGGGAGACGTTTCGCTACAAGGCTTTGACATGCAGGTGCCCGCGTGCCGAAAACGGGGCGCTGTCGTGGGGACCATACCCCATGACAGCGCCCCGTCAAATCCGAGTGTTGTCA
>CAMYZR010000020.1 GCA_947303905.1 uncultured Atopobiaceae bacterium | reverse complement strand
AAGGCAGGTGGGGTGGTGTCCGCAGAGCCCCGGCGAGGGCGTCTCGTGCCGGGGCGACGGGCTAGCGCGTGTCTGCCAGCAGCGGAGTCATGGTGCCTTGGGCGATGACGCTCAGCTTGTGCATGGCACGACTGATGGCGGTGTAGAGCTGGCGGCGCGCGAGGGGCGTATCGGGATAGACCTCCTGCTGCGCATCGGGAATGATCACGTGGTCGAACTCGAGGCCCTTCGCCAGGCGGAGGTCCATGAGCACCACGCCCTCCTTGGGCAGCGTCTCGTCCTTGCGCATGACCTGTACTCGGTCTCCCAGTTGGCGTGACAGCCAGCTCACGCGGCTGCGATCGGCGGCGACGATGGCGGTGAGTCCCTCTTCCCCTGATGCGGCATCCACCAGCTCGGTCAGGGTCTGCAGGTATTGATCGCGCTCGGGCAGCTCCATAAAGGTGGGACTGACGCCGGCAGCGCGCACCGACGAGAGGCTCATGCGACGCGTGTCGTCCATGAGCGAGGCAAATAGCTCGGTGATCTCAGGCGAGGAGCGATAGCTGGTGAGAAGCGCGAGCTCCTCCACGCTGCCGTGGGTCTGCTCGAAGATGGCGCGAATCTCGTCAAAGGTGGCGGTGTTGTCACGGATGGCCTGGTACTCGTCGCCAAGCAGCAGGAAGTGAGCACGCGAGAAGTAGCGCGCCAGCACCATGAGCTGTGTGGCCGTGTAGTCCTGCACCTCGTCGATCATGACGTAGCGCGCGTCACGCTCCCCGTGTCCGCTCACCAGAAGCTTGAGGTAGAGCCATTCGGCGGCGGATATGCCCTCGGCGCCGAGGATGCGCATGCCTATGCGGTCGAGGCGCAGCCACCTGAGCTGCTCGATGCTGTCGTGCGCACCGCTGTAGAGGTGCTCGACGTACGTGCGTGTGAAGGAGGTGATCTCCTCGTCGTTTGCGGGATTGAGGGTCTCGCCAAAGATCTGCAGCTGTTCGTCGAGATCGAGGGAGAGCACCTCCTCCTGCATGGTGTCGCTCTTGGAGAGCTGCGTGAGGCGTCGGTCGAGGCGGCTGTGCAGCTCGTCGCAGACCAGGGCGGCAAAGCGTGGGCCCAAGGGGAAGCGCGCGAACTTGTTTGCGGCGCTTGCTACCTGGGATTGCTTGAGCAGGACCGTGTCTCCCATGCGGATGTCGTGCAGGTCGTCAGGATCGAGCTCGAAGGTGGGCAGGGCTTTCTCGAGGGTATGCAGGCGCTCGGGGTTGTTGTCCGCACCGGTTCCGCGCTCGGAGAGCCCAAGATGGGTCAAGAAGCTGCGCCACGTGTAGGTCTGGGGATTGGATTCGCCCAAAGAGGGGAGGACGGTGTCGATGTAGTGCTCGAATACGCCGTTGGGCGTGAAGAGGTACACCTGGTCTGGCCGCAAGGCCTCACGCTCGCGATAGAAGAGATAGGCGATGCGCTGGAGCAGCACGGAGGTCTTGCCGCTGCCCGCGATGCCGTTCACCAGTAGCACCGGCACGTCCTCGTGGCGCACGATGGCGTTCTGCTCGCGCTGGATGGTGGCGGTGATGGCCTGCAGCTTCTCGGAGTGGTGACGCTTGAGGGCGCGCAGCAGCAGCGAGTCCTCGATGGCAACCGTGGTGTCAAAGTACAGTCGGAGCACGTCTCCCACGATGTCAAACTGCCGGCGCAGCTCCAGCTCCACCGTGCGGGTGCGTCCGTCGACCTGATAGGAGGTGGTGCCCATCTCCTGGTTGTAGTAGGTCTCGGCGATGGGACTGCGCCAGTCGACGATGAGGGGGTGGCGACGGTCGTCGGTGATGCCCGTCGCTCCAATGTAGATGTCCTGGGCAGGGCGTCCCGGGCGCATGCGCAGGCGCACCTTGGCAAAGTAGGGCTGCATGATGAGCAGCAGGGCACGCCTGAGCTTGTCTACGGCAAAGTCATGCGACTGGTTGTAGGCGTCAATCACGCTGTTGAGCGTCTCGATGGCGGCGAGGGTCTCCATGGTCTCGTCAGCGCCCACGAAGTCGGGGCGAATCTCCTCGCTCATGGCGATGAGGTCCTGTGCTATGCCCTTATGACGCGTCTCGAGGTCCTCGGTGATGGCATCGCGCATGGCAACTAGCTGGGCGTATATCTCGCTCAGATGCCGCTGTTCCTCGATGAAGGTCTGGTCCTGCTCCATGCATCCCCTGTCGAAAGCATTTTTCAGTTTGAACATCGTATCTCATAACTGCCCATGTGGCACCCGGCAGTGGTATGTTTGATTTCACGTGGACTTACGAGCGATAGGAGAAGGCATGGATCTCAAGGAGACGGTAAACAACCTTATCGACAAGGCCAAGACGGCTCTTGACGCTGATGCTGACGGCAAGGTCGAGGCCAACGAGGTTCTCGACGCGCTGAGCGACCGCGTGAAGGAGACTGCCGAGGCCGCAGCGGTGGCAGCCGACGAGATCAAGCAGGGCTTTGACGCCGATGCCGACGGCAAGGTCTCCCTTGACGAGGTCAAGGTCGTGGCCGACGCCGCAGCGGCAAAGGCCAAGGAGGCTGTCAACGGCATCGCGGAGAAGTTCTCCAAGTAAGCTGACTGGCGCATGCCAAGCGGGGCCAGCGCTGCGGGAAGACCGTGGTGCTGGCCTCGCGTTCTGTCGTCAGACAAGGCTGAGCCGCCGCCAACGGGCGCCGGCATGCCAACAGGGTCATAGTTACGCAGAAACGATGCTCACCAGCCGTTGAGGGTGGGAATTGCTTGCGTTTGCCGTAGCATAGATAGAGCCTGGCGAAATAGGCTTGCATTTTCTGCCTAGCACTACTAACGACACCGGCTCCTTGCCAGACGAGCCGACGAATGCGGAGATCTTCATGCGAAGTGACATGCAAGACATTGCAAAGCAGATGCGCATTGACATTGTCGAGATGCTGGCTGCGGCGGGTTCGGGCCATCCTGGCGGATCCCTCTCTGCAACCGACATTCTCGCCGTTCTTTACTTTGACAAGATGAACATCGACCCGGCGAACCCGACTGACCCTGATCGCGACCGGCTGGTGCTTGCCAAGGGCCACGCTGCCCCCGCGCTCTACGCAGCCCTGGCGCAAAAGGGCTTCTTCCCGCGCAAAGACCTGATCACCCTGCGCAAGAGCAGCTCCTACCTGCAGGGACATCCCAACATGCAGACCACCCCGGGCGTCGAGATGTCCACGGGCTCGCTTGGCCAGGGCCTCTCCGTTGCCAACGGCATGGCGCTTGCCGGCCGTCTGGACAACCGCGATTACTACGTCTACTGCATCATGGGCGACGGTGAGATCCAGGAGGGTCAGGTGTGGGAGGCTGCCATGAGCGCAGGCCACTACGGGCTTGACCACGTCATCGCCTTCGTCGACCACAATCATCTGCAGATTGACGGCAACAACAACGAGGTCATGACCGTCAACCCCATCGAGGACAAGTTCCGTGCCTTTGGCTGGAACGTCATGACCATTGACGGACACGACTTTGACGCCATCTCGGACGCGGTGGACGCCGCAAAGGCGAGCTCAGGAAAGCCCACGCTCATCGTTGCGGAGACCATCAAGGGCAAGGGCGTCTCGTTCATGGAAAACCAGGTGGGCTGGCACGGCGTAGCTCCCACGGCCGAGCAAGCCAAAGAGGCCGTAGCAGAGCTCATGGCCCAGTAGCGGCCAGCCAAGACCACCCAACCTCACCTACCGTTAGGAGCCACCATGAACTCTGCGACCCGCGAAGCCTTCGGCAAGGCACTTGCCGAGCTGGGCGCCACCAATCCCGACATCGTCTCCCTCGATGCCGACCTCTCCTGCACCACCAAGTCGGCCACCTTCGCCAAGGCGTTCCCCGACCGCTTCTTTAACATGGGCATTGCCGAGCAGGACCTCATGGCCACCGCTGCCGGCCTGGCCGCTTGCGACAAGATTCCGTTCGCGTCCACGTTCTCGGTGTTTGCCACGTGCCGTGCCCTCGACCAGATCCGCAACTCCATCTGCTACCCGCACCTCAACGTCAAGGTCGTCGGCACCCATGCTGGCCCCAGCTGCGGCGAGGACGGCGGCAGCCACCAGGCCATCGAGGACATCGCCATCATGCGCTCGCTTCCGGGCATGACGGTGGTCGTTCCTGCTGACGACGTCGAGGCCGAGAAGGTCGTCCACGCCGCGGCCGCCTACTATGGCCCCATGTACCTGCGCTTTGCCCGCCTCGCATCGCCGACGGTGCATGACGAGGACTACGAGTTCGACCTCTTCCATGGCGAGGTCATGCGCGACGGCACCGACGTGGCCATCATCGCCTGCGGCATGATGGTGCCCCGTGCGCTCGACGCCGCCGAGCAGCTTGCCGCCGAGGGCATCTCTGCCCGCGTGGTCAACATGCACACCATCAAGCCCATCGACGCCGACCTCGTCGAGGCCTGCGCGCGCGAGTGCGGCAAGATCGTGACGATCGAGGAGGCCACCATCGTCGGAGGTCTTGGCTCCGCCGTGTGCGAGGTTGTTGCCGAGCGCTGCCCCGTACCGGTCAAGCGCATCGGAATGCCGGACATCTTTGGCAAGTCTGGTCCCGGCGCCGAGCTGCTCGACGAGTTCGGCCTCTCTGCCGAGAACATCATCGAGACGGTCAAGTCGTTCTAACCAAGCGACTGCAGATATACCAGCAAGCGGAGACAGACGGGATTGGGGAACGCCCCAATCCCGTTACCGTTTGCGGTTGGGGGTATCCCCAATCCGCAACCTGCAGAAGGAGGGCATCAATGGCACTGAGATACGGTGAGGCTCGCTTCGAGGCATCCTATGGCCGAGCGGCCGACATCCCCGAGGCGACCATGCCCGAGGTCTCGTTTGCGGGCCGTTCCAACGTGGGCAAGTCCTCCCTGCTCAACCGATTGGTGGGGCGTAAGGCCCTTGCCAAGGTCTCCAGCACGCCCGGCCGCACCGTCAACGTCAACTTCTTCGAGGTTGATGGCATCTACTTGGTCGACCTGCCCGGATACGGCTTTGCCAAGGTCTCCAAGGCCGAGCAGAAGCGCTGGGCCAACCTCATCTCCGACTACTTCGCCCAGGAGCGCAGCTTTAACCTGGTGGTTGCGCTTGTCGACATCCGCCACGATGCGCAGAAGCTCGATGTGCAGATGCTCGACTTCCTGCGGGAGAGCGAGCTGCCCTTTGTGGTCGCGCTTACCAAGGCCGACAAGATCAGCCGCAACAAGCAGGCTCAGCAGCAGACGCGTCTCGCAAAGCAATTTGGCCTGCCGCGCGAGCAACTGATCGTCACGTCCGCGCAGACAGGCCAAGGAATCGACGAGCTCAAGCGTCGTATCGAGGACGCCTGTCTCTAGGCTTGGGCACAGGCCTAGCCGCTATAGCTTCCCCAGCCAAACCCACTGTTGCCTCTGTCCGGCCAGCCCCAGCTGTCGCGGTCGCGCTGCCCCTCGGTGTCGTAGCTGGTGCCGATGTCGTAGCCATGGGTCTGCTCCTGCGTGGAGTCGGTCTCGTAACTGGGGCTGTCATCGGTTCCGAGCAGGTCGTCCAAGGTGAACGTGACGGAGTACCCGTCATAGTTGAGGGTCACCTCGTTGTTGTCGTTGTCGTAGCCCAGCGACCCGTTGCTCTCCGGGGCAAAGTTCCACTGCAGGCCATGGTCCTCGCCAGTGTCGTGGCCCGTATCGTAGTCGGTGCTATAGCCCGTGTCGTAGCTCTCGTCGGGTGCGGACTCGCTCTCCTGCTCCACCGGCTCGTAACTCTCCACCTGCTCCACCGGTTTATAGCTCTCCACCTGCTCTTCGGGCTGCTCCACGGGAGCGGCCTGCTCTTCGGGGGCAGTCTGCTCATAGGAGGCGGTGGCCTCGATGGGCTTTTCGGGGCGTTCGAACAGGACCGGTACCTGCGAGGACATCCTTGCGGTCAGGCCACCGGCCACAAACGAGACGACGGCGACGACGGCAACCAGGACGCCCGTCTTGATGCGTGGCCAGTGAGGCTTCCCTTCGGAGGCGGGTCGGCGGATCGGCTCGGCATCCCAGATGACCTCGGACTCGGGCATGGGGCGCATGACCGTGTCGTCCAGGCTGCGGTACGCCTGCTCCTCGTCGGTGAGCTGGCGATGCAGGACAACGGTTCTGGGATTGTCTTCGCTGGTGTTTGCGGGGGATGAGACGTGGGTCTTGAGGTCGTCTGCCATAGCGACTCTCCTTGATAGAAGGAAGCAAACTATCGACCTTGTTCCCCATCGCGGGCACCAGGAGATGCTTTGCCCGTCTCGGTCACAAAAAATACAGGTACCTGTAGGAAGCTGGGCGCCCACCCTGCGCCTAGGCAGCTTTAACGCCTCTTTTGCCTGTTGCGCTCATGGATCTTGCGGTTGCGGAGATTGATGACCGACCCCTGCATGCCGTGCGGGACATAGCTCAGTGACTCGAGGTCCTCGGGCAGGTAGTCGACGAGGCTGACCGATGCGGTCTGCTCGACCTCCCTTGGGCCCGTCCATGCGAGCGGAGTCGCCTCGATGGCGTAGACGGTCGCGCCTTGGGCGCAGAGGCGCTGCTCGTACTCGGTGAGTGTGTCGTAGGGACGCTCGGCATGGGCGTCGTCCGAGCACCAAAGCACCTGGTAGTGGGCAAGATCGAACTGCGTCTGCGTAAAGCGCCAGAGGGGGTAGCTGTCGGTCTTGAGCAGGACCGTCGAGTCCTCGGCAAGAATGGTGCGGTAGTCCATCAGCCGCTCGACGATGGTCAGGCGCTTTGACGCGTCCTTCTTGCGTGGGAAGGGCGTGGGGAAGTTGAGCGTGATGGCATGCACCTCTCCTGGTCCAAAGATGCGGGTGACCTGCGATCCCAGTGCCGGTATGACGACCACGTTGGAAAGGCATGCCTCCATGACGTGCTGGGCGGTGTAGGCAATGCAAATGGGTTCTCCGTCGAGGGCGAGGTAGAGGGTCTCGGGGTTGCGTGCCGCCTCCTGCACCACGAAGGCGCCCTTGCCGCACCCAAGGTCGACGTGCACGCGGTCGTAGCGCCCGGTGCCGCTCGGCCCAAGGGGATGGCACGCCTCGGCCCAGCATCCGGCGTAGCGAGCGGGCTCAAGCTCTATGACGTGCGCATACTGTTCCAAGCGCTCCTCGAGGACGAAGTTCTTGGGTAGCCGGGCGTGCATGCCGTGCATTCGGTCTCCTCTGCCTCATTTTCATGCCTACCTAGGCTCTCACAGGCTTCCGCGCATCCGCTCCCAAAAGTGGGTCTGCACCTGAAATCTGCATTTGCCGCGATGCCCATGGTTGGAATGCAACAGGCGGGCGAACTGTCACTCAGGCCGCTGGGCGATGGGCGCAGCATGCCTCGCATCAGACAAATCCCGCATCTCTACAATGAGGCAAGGGGTAAGGGCATGTCTGAAGGAGGAATCATGCTGGTAGACGTTGACGGTGTCAATCCCGCGTTCAGGGACAAGATAATCGCAATGGTCGAGGGCATCACCGAGCCCATGACCTTCAAGCTCAGCTCGGAGAAGGGCAATGCGCCACAGTCCGTGGTGTTCGAATGCTCTGAGGATGATCCCGACAAGGTGGTTCCCTTCCTCAAGAGCTACATCAAGCGTTCCGAGCTTGGCAACATCATGATGTTCCGCGTGACCCCTCACGGGCAGTTCATGTGGATTCCCAAGCGCTCCTAGACGCCCGATCGCGACCGCATACGAAGGGGCCCGGATGCCAGCGAGCTGCATCCGGGCCCCTTGTCGTGGACGGTTGCTGCGACTACGTCAGCCCAGCAGGGGCTGGTCGTAGGCAAACAACGCCTCGTTGATGTCGAACACGTCGTAATTGCCCTCGTTGATGAAGAACTCGACGATGACGTCACGGCAGTCTGCGTGCGAGAGCGAGAATCCCGCGCGATCGAGCAACAGGGAGGTCTCCTCGAGCGAAAGCCTCAGGGCAATCGCCAGGGCGAGCACCGTGGTCTTCGTCGGCTTGTAGCGGGGGTTGCTGCGGATCTTGGAGAAGTGCTGTCGGGTCATGTTCGCGCGCTTGTAGACCTCGGAGTCCCTGAGCCCGCGTTCGTCGATGAGGTCGAGCAATGTCCCAGAGAAGCCCTTGTCAAGGTGGGAAAGCCTGTTGCGCAGGTCTCTCGGAAGCTTGAGGCTGGGACGGCTGGCAGATTCGCGCGGAGCCGCAGCGGCAGGCGCCGCCCCGTAGGTGGGCATGGAGTAGCGAGGAGATGCCGCTTCGGGTCTGCTGGCTACCGTGGGTGCCGACGGTGCCGCCTCGGGGGCATCGGGCATGGCGAGGTCGCCCATCGAGAAGCTGTCCGTCGAGTCGCTGACGTCCTCCTTGGCGGCAGATTCATAGAGCGAGCTTCCGTACAGCTGGTCCATCTCCCAGCGCTGCCTGGAGAGATGGTGCCTATGGGCACCCACGTAGACGTCATCGATGTAATGCTGCACGCGGAGCTGCAGGTCGTCAGCCAGCTCGACGGCGCTCGCATCATACAGGACCAGCTTGATGTCCATGTCATGGCCGCGCAGAAACGCACGCACCTCGTTTTGCGCCACCTCCAAAGCCTCGCGCTTGGGGTAACCATAGATACCGGTTGAGATGAGGGGGAAGGCGATGGAGCGGCAGCCGAGCTCGTCTGCCAGCCTGAGCGAGCTTCGATAGCAACTCGCGAGAAGCTCTCGCTCGCCATGGTTCCCGCCGCGCCAGATGGGGCCTACGGCATGGATGATGTACTTGGCAGGCAGGCGATAGGCGCGCGTGGCCACGGCACTGCCCGTGTCGCAGTGGCCGATCTTGTCGCAGGCCTTCTGCAACCTCTTTGCACCAGCTGCTTCAAAGATGGCACCGCAAACGCCTCCACCCTGCTTGAGCTGCTCGTTTGCGGCGTTGACAAGCGCATCGGCCTTTACGTGGGTGATGTCGTCCCTCATGATTGCAAAGGGCATAGCACGCTCCTTTGGGTCGGTTTCGCCCTTAGTATAGGCGCCACGGGGGACAGGTTCGCAATCGACACCATGGCGTCCGAGCAAAGTCCCGTAGCGTCTGGGTCCTACCATCCCGTCTTCCGTGCAAGAATGGAGGAGGTCCTTACACGCTCCGGGGGTTCACATGCGCCAGCGCATCTATGCCGTCATCACAGACAAAGAGACAAGCTACCCGCCTTCCATCATCTACAACTGGGTGATGGTGATCCTCATCGTCCTGAGCCTGCTGCCGCTGTGCTTCAAGGAGGAGATAGAAGGCTTCATCCTCATGGAGCGCGTGCTGACAGCCATCTTTATGGTCGATTACCTGCTGCGTTGGCTTTGCGCAGACCTCGGCAACCCAGATGACGAGTTTGCCCTCGTCCGCTATCCGTTAACCTTCATGGCCATCATCGACCTGCTTTCGGTCATGCCGACCTTCCTGCATGTGTCCAAGGTGCTGCGCCTCTCGCGCCTCGCCCATCTGATGCGCATGCTGCGCGCGGTCAAGCTCGTGCGCCATTCGCGCAGCCTGCAGCTCGTGCTGCGCGTGCTCGATCGCGAGCGCACACCCCTGTTTGCGGTGCTCGTGCTGGCGGTAAGCTACGTGTTCCTCAGCGCGCTGCTCATCTTCAACGTGGAGCCCGATACCTTTGAGAGCTTCTTTGATGCGCTGTACTGGGCGGTCATCAGCCTGTCGACCATTGGCTACGGGGACATCTATGCCCACACCATGGCTGGGCGGCTGATAAGCATGCTGTCGGCGCTGATGGGCATCGCCGTGGTGGCGCTACCGTCGGGCATCATCACGGCAGGTTTCGTCGAGGAGCTGCGCGCCTATTCGCAAGACGATCCAACCGATGGCTAATGAGAGCATTTCACCATCGTTTATCTGCGTAAACTCATATTGCCATTTTGAAAATTGGCATGTACAAAATCCCTTCGGCGCGTATAGTAGCGTCCAACAGAAGAGTACGACCAAACCGATGACGCGGAAGGTAGACGTCACACGCGCGAGGAGCGAGCCCGGGACGGTGTGAGCCGGGACGAGATGCGGGGCGTTGAATGGGCCGCGGAGGGCGCACCAAACGGCAGATGTCCTAGTAGGCTGCGACGTCAGGCACACGTGACGTGTCAGGGTGTGTTGGCACCCCCTACTGGAGCGAACGCGTTTCTGGCTTTGCCAAAGCACCCGTGGAGTGCGTGGGTTTTCCCACGAATCAAGGTGGCACCGCGAGCCAGTCCAATGGCCCGTCCTTGATGCAACAGTCATCGGGGGCGGTTTTTTTGTTGCCGCGCCCACGGGAGGGTCCCGACAGTGGGGCCAGGAGCGGTCAACAGCGCTACGCGTCACTCAAGGAGAGGGGAAAGCCATGATCAAGGAAGCCATCGAGAAGATCGTCATGAAGGAAGACCTCACCTTTGACGAGGCCCATACCGTCATGAACGAAATCATGAGCGGCGATACGTCGCCCACGCAAAACGCCGCCTTCCTGGCGGCCCTTTCGACCAAGAGCACGAAGGCCGAAACCATCGACGAGATCAGTGGCTGTGCGGCAGCCATGCGCGAGCTGGCAACGCCCGTCGAGCACGAGGGTGACGTTCTGGAGATCGTGGGCACCGGTGGCGATCGCGCCAACACGTTCAACATCTCCACTACGGCAGCGCTTCTCTGCACCGCGGCAGGGGCCAAGGTCGCCAAGCATGGCAACCGGGCGGCAAGTTCCCAGTGCGGCACGGCGGATTGCCTCGAGGCGCTGGGCGTCAACCTCGACCAGGACCCCGAAACCTGCCGCACGCTGCTTGACGAGGTGGGGATGTGCTTCCTGTTTGCGCAGAAGTACCACCCGGCGATGCGTTATGTGGGGCCAATCCGCCGCGAACTGGGCTTCCGTACGGTGTTCAACATCCTCGGTCCGCTGACCAACCCCTCCAAGCCGGCCTTCTTCCTGCTCGGCGTCTACGACGAGTACCTGGTGGAACCGATTGCCAAGGTGTTGTCGTCGCTCGGCGTCCGCCGCGCGTTTGTCGTGTATGGCCAGGACCGCATGGACGAGATCAGCCTTTCCGCACCGACCACCGTCTGCGAGCTCAAGGACGGTTACTATCGCACGCTCACGATCAGGCCCGAGGACTATGGCTTCGAGCGCTGCGAGAAGAGCGACCTGCTCGGTGGGACGCCCGAGGAGAA
>CAMYZR010000019.1 GCA_947303905.1 uncultured Atopobiaceae bacterium | reverse complement strand
TGCACCGGCGAGACCGGCCGCATCGGCAGCCCGAAGCGCCGCGAGCTCGGTCATGGCGCCCTCGCCGAGCGCGCCCTGCTGCCCGTGATCCCCTCCGAGGAGGAGTTCCCCTACACCATCCGCGTGGTCTCCGAGGTCATGGAGTCCAACGGCTCCTCCTCGATGGCCTCCACCTGCGGCTCCACGCTTGCACTCATGGATGCCGGCGTGCCCCTGAAGCGCCCGGTCTCCGGCGTTGCCATGGGCCTCATCCAGGAGGAGGGCAAGACCGTCGTGCTGACCGACATCCAGGGTCTCGAGGACTTCCTCGGCGACATGGACTTCAAGGTCTGCGGCACCACCAAGGGCATCACGGCCATGCAGCTCGACAACAAGGCCACCGGCCTTACCACCGAGATCTTCCGTCAGGCCTTTGCCCAGAGCCATGAGGGCCGCATGCACATCCTCGACGCGATGATCGACGCCATTCCGGCTCCGCGCGAGTCCACCAAGGACACCGCTCCCCAGATCATCAGCCTGTCCATCCCGACCGACAAGATCCGCGACGTCATCGGCAGCGGCGGCAAGGTCATCCGTGGTATCCAGGACGACACTGGCGCCACCATCGACATCCAGGAGGACGGCACCGTCTTCATCGCCGGCGTCGGCGGTGCGGGCGAGGAGGCTGCCGAGCGCATCCGTGCCATCGTCAAGGTGCCCGAGGTCGGCGAGATCTACACCGGCCGCGTCGTCGGCATCCAGGCCTTTGGCGCCTTCGTGGAGCTGCTGCCCGGCAAGGACGGCCTGCTGCACATCTCCCGCGTCGCCCAGGGCCGTGTCGACAAGGTCGAGGACGTGCTCTCCATCGGCGACGAGGTCAAGGTCCAGGTGCTCGAAGTCGACGAGAAGGGCAAGATCAGCCTTGACCGCATCGACAAGCCCGAGGCCCCCGCAGGTGCCCCACGCACCCGCGACAATGGCGCCAAGCGCGAGCGCAGCAACAACACCCGCACGCGCAAGCCTGGCGACGGCCCCCGCGGCAACCGTCAGCCGCGCCGTCACCACGAGGGCTAGAGTTCCGCTTCTTTGGATAGCTGAGAGCGAGGGGATGTCATGGGGCATCCCCTCGCTTGCCATATCGGGCAGGGGAGGACGGCTTCGCCCGAGCCTTGAGCCAACGTCATGAGCACACTTTTGACGCTGTTGGCCAGTAAACCATGCAAGCCCATCCCCATTTGGGTACAATCAAGCATTGGAAAAGAAGACCGCGTGGAACGCGGCAGACATACGTAACTGAAACGTACGACGGAAGGAACCTTACCTACATGGCTAAGACTACGACGCCCTTGCGGATCATTCCGCTCGGGGGCCTTGACGGTATCGGCAAGAACATGACCGCGTTCGAATATGGCAACGACATGGTCCTGATCGACGCCGGCCTGATGTTCCCCGACGACGAGCAGCCGGGCATCGACCTCGTGCTGCCCGACTACACCTACGTGCTCGAGAACGAGGACAAGCTCCGTGGCATCATCATCACCCACGGCCACGAGGACCACACCGGCGCCCTGCCGTACCTCCTCATGGACCTCACGCACAAGGTGACCATCTACTCGAGCAAGCTCACGATCGGCTTCATCGAGGGCAAGCTCGCCGAGCACAAGCTGATCACCCCCAAGTTCAAGGAGGTCTCCGACGGGACCCACCTCACGCTGGGGGCCTTCAACATCGACTTCTTCGCGATGACCCACTCCATCCCTGCGGCGCTTGGCGTGTACATGCGCAGCCCCGCGGGGTCGGTGATGCACACAGGCGACTTCAAGCTCGACCAGACGCCCATCGATGGGGTCACGCCCAACTACCAGGCAATCAACAAGTTCGCTGGGATGGGCGTCGACCTTTTGCTGTCCGACTCCACCAATGCCACCGAGCCGGGCTTCACGCCCTCCGAGGCGGCCGTCGGCCCCCAGCTGCGCCACATCATCAAGAACGCACCGGGTCGCGTGATCGTGGCCTCGTTCTCGAGCCACATCCACCGCCTGCAGCAGGTGTGCGACGCGAGCGTCGCCGTCGGTCGCAAGGTCCTCGTCACCGGGCGCTCCATGGTCACCAACACCAAAGTGGCCCGCGAGCTCGGCTATCTCCACATCGACCAGACCGACATCCTCGATGCGTTCGACAAGAACGACATCCCCGACGAGAAGATCACCGTTCTGTGCACGGGCAGCCAGGGCGAGCCGCTCTCCGCGCTCTCGCGCATGGCCAATGGCGCCCACAAGTCGCTCACCATCACCGCGAGCGACACGGTCATCATCTCCGCCACTCCCGTTCCCGGCAACGAGAAGAGCGTGGGTGGCGTCATCAACGCGCTCTCCAAGATCGGCTGTACCATCTACGACAAGTCCAACACCCTGGTGCACGTCTCCGGCCACGGCTCGCAGGAAGAGCTCAAGCTCATGCTCGCCATGGCGAAGCCTCACAACTTCATGCCGGTGCACGGCGAGGCGGTTCACCTGCGCGCCCACGCCAACCT
Source organism: uncultured Atopobiaceae bacterium (assembly GCA_947303905.1). Lineage (GTDB taxonomy): Bacteria > Actinomycetota > Coriobacteriia > Coriobacteriales > Atopobiaceae > UBA1367. The sequence continues at coordinate 8,818 of CAMYZR010000019.1, read as the reverse complement.
CGCTCGCCAGATGGGCATCCCCGACGAGCGCATCTTCATCGCCGACAACGGCGACACGCTCGAGATGAGGGGCGGCAAGGTCACGTGGGGCGAGCCGGTCGACTCTGGCGTCGTCTACGTGGACGGCCTGGCCATCACTGACGCAGACCCCTACGTCTTCCGCGACCGCAAGAAGCTGGCGAGCGACGGTATCGTCACGTGCGTGGTCACGGTCTCCCGCCGCCGCTCCAAGGTGAGCGAGATCGAGATCGCCAGCAGGGGCGTGTCCTTTGCCGCCAACGACGAGTTCAACACAAGCGGCCAGGAGGCCGTGCGCGTTGCGCTGGAGAAGCTGGAGGAGTCCGGCAGCCCCAGCATCGAGCAGCTGCGCAAGGGCGCCCGCAACGCCCTGTCCAGCTACCTGTGGAGCACGACGCGCACGCGTCCCATGGTCATACCCTTTGTCATGGAGGTCTAGCGCATGGCAAAGCGCAAGACGACATCCAAGCGGAGCAACACGCGTGCCAAGAAGGCGCCGGCGCAGCCCCTGAGGCTCACCGGCACGGCCAACGACATCGTCGGCCTGCTTCTTGTCGTGCTCGCGGTTGCCCTCATGGTTGCCCTGCTGCTGCCCAGCTCGGCCCCCGTCACCCGTATCTGCGGCGAGTCGCTCGTGCTGTGCTTCGGCTCGGGGGCGCTCCTCTTTCCTGCGGCCCTGCTCGCCTTCGCCCTCACGTTCTTCACGAGCGAGGAGGAGTCGTTCTCGGGGAAGGTCGCCTTCGGCCTGGTGCTGGTCATACTGGCCGTCCTGAGCATCGTGTCCATCACCTGCCCGGGCGCCGAGCAGAACAGCGCCATCGTGCTTGACCACGAGGTCCTGCGCGAGCGCGGCGGGTATGCGGGTGGTGGCATCGCATGGGCGCTGCTGCAGACGGTCGGTCGCGAGGTCGGCCTGGTCATTCTCGTCGGTGCCGTCATCGCGGGTATCGTCATCTGCGGATTCTCCATCTCTGACACGGTCACCAAGGTCCGCACCGGAGTGGGGGAGGCCGCTGTCTCCCTGCAGGAGGCGAACGAGCGCCGGAGGGTCCGTCGCGACGAGCGTCGTGCCCAGCGCGCGGCCATGGGTGGCTACGACGACTACGACGACTATGACGACTACGGTGACTACCCAGACGACGGTTTCGAGGAGCCGAAGACCACCTACCTCGGCTCGCGTACCTCGACGGTGCTTACGCGAGGTCAGGCGGCTCCGGTCACGAGGTCGGATGACGAGTACTATGACGAAGCACCTACCGAGCAGCGTGGCCTTGGCTTCTCCGAGGCGGTGACCTCGCTGCTCTCCCGCGGCAGAAGGCCCGCGGAAGACGTCACGCGCGTGCTCGCCGAGCCGGTGCCCGCGCCACAGCAGGGCGAGCTCACCTGGGACATCGCGGACGGCGAGACCCAGGCTCAGGACCTGGAGCTGGAGCCCCAGCAGAGTGAGGGCGTGCCGGACTTTCTCGCCAAGGGTGGCAAGACAGCCACCAAGAGACGCAAGCCCACGCGCCGGACCACTGCAAAGCGCGCTCCCAAGAAGGCCGCCACGCCCAATCCTGAGCCTGCGCCCGAGGTTGCGCCGCAGAAGGTCGTGGACGCAAACGTTCACCTGAGCGCACGCACCGCCGCTACCCGTCCCGGCGACGATGACGAGACCTACAGCCTTCCTCCGCTCTCGATGCTCTCGTCCAATCCGCAGAGCGCCCAAAGCGCGAGCTCGAAGAGCGAGATCGACCAGACCATGGCCAAGCTGCAGGGCACGCTGCGCGAGTTCGGCCTGACGAGCCGCGTCGTGGACTACGTCTCCGGCCCGCTGGTGACCACCTTCCGCATCGAGATGGGCGAGGGCGAGCGTGTCAGCAAGATCCGCAGCCTCGAGGACGACATCGCCCTCACGCTTGCCGCGGAGAAGGTCCGTATCTTCGCGCCTATTGCGGGCACCTCGTTTGTGGGCATCGAGATCCCCAACAAGACGCGCCAAAACGTCCATCTTGGCGACGTGCTGCCCTATGCGCAGGGAGGCCCCCTGGAGGTTGCGATCGGTCGCGACTCGGCGGGCAAACCCGTCATCGCCGACATCTCCAAGATGCCGCACATGCTGGTCGCCGGCACCACGGGTTCGGGCAAGTCCGTCATGATCAACTCCATGATCATGAGCCTGCTCATGCGCTCGACCCCCAAGCAGGTGCGCCTGATCATGGTCGACCCCAAGCGCGTCGAGTTCAAGGGTTATAACGGCATCCCGCATCTGTATGTGCCGGTCGTCACGGAGCCCCGGCAGGCCGCAAGCGCCCTGCAGTGGGCCGTCTCCGAGATGGAGCGCCGTCTCAAGGTCTTCGAGAAGGCCGGGGCGCGCAACATAACCGTGTACAACAAGATGTGCACAGACGGCAAGCTCTCCGAGATGGAGCACCCGCCCGAGCCCATGCCCTACCTCGTCATCGTGATCGACGAGCTCTCGGACCTCATGATGGTGGCGGGCAAGGACGTCGAGGCATCCATCGTGCGCATCGCACAGCTGGCGCGCGCCGCCGGCATCCATCTGGTCATCGCGACGCAGCGCCCGTCGGCAAACGTCGTCACGGGCCTCATCAAGTCGAACATCGACAGCCGCGTGGCGCTCAAGGTGTCTTCGGGCATCGACAGCCGCGTCATCCTCGACGAGACGGGCGCCGACAGGCTCCTGGGCAACGGAGACATGCTCTTCAAGGACCGCGGCCTCGCCCCCAAGCGCGTGCTCGGTTGCTACACCTCAGACCCCGAGATTGAGTCCGTAGTCGACTTCATCCGCGGCCAGGGCGAGCCCGACTATCACGAGGAGATCCTCTCTGCGGTGGTGCCTGGACAGCCCGGAGGCAATGGCGGGGGCGGCGTGAGCGACGAGGATGACCCGCTTATTTGGGAAGCTGCCCAGATAGTCGTGGAATCTCAGCTAGGTTCTACATCTGGCCTGCAGCGAAGGCTCAAGGTTGGGTACGCTAGGGCTGGTAGGATAATGGACATGCTCGAGTCAAAGGGCGTGGTAGGCCCTGCGTCGGGCTCGAAGCCCCGTGAGGTTCTCCTCGACGAAGAAGGCCTCGAGGACCTGCGCGTACAAGAAGAGAAGTATCGGGAGGTGTAGAGATGGATAGACCGCTGTTTAGTGAAATGCTCGTGGACAGGCGCCGACAGCTAGGTCTGTCCATCAAGCAGGCCTCGAATGTGCTGAGGCTCAAGGAGGAGGTGCTGATCGCCTTCGAGGAGGGTGACTTCGACAGCATCCCCAAGAGCGGCTACGCACAGGGCATGCTCTCCTCGTACGCACGTTACCTTGGCCTCAACGCCAAGACGGTCGTCAACCAGTTCTCTCAGGACCTCTTCGAGCACGAGCGGGGTGCCGGATCGCACGAGGCGAGAAGGCGCAGCCGCCAGACGCGCTCGAACGAGGAGGGTCCGCTGTACGAGACGCCGCAGGCTGCCGCCTACGGCCGTTCGCAGCAGAGCGGCCGTACCTACGTGGAGTCGCATGGCTTCCTGCCCACCTCCGGCGGTTTTGCCGGCGACATGAGCGACTTCGCCACTACTTCGCGCCCCCGCCCGCGCTACTCGTCCAGGTCGGAGAACGACGACGAGCCCTCCTACGACGTCTCGTCGTACTCGGCCTACCCTCAGGGCAGGCCCTACACCTCACGCGTGCCGGTCTCCACGACCCTGAGCCCCCTCGGCCAGTCGCAGCGCCAGAGGCCTTCCTCATCGTGGAGCGGGACCTCGGGCGGCTATGGCACGCGTGACCAATATGGTTCGGCACGTCCCTCGCGCCAGACCTCCAGCATGTACTCGACGCGCGACGAGGTGACCACGCGTCGCGTGATGCCGTCCCAGTATCGCGACGACATGCGTCTCGACAATGACGGTAGCAGCTACCAGTCGGCCTCCTCCATGGCAGGTCGCAGGTCCTCTCGCAACATCGCAAGCACCGAGCGTCCCAACGTAAGGCGCAGGAGCTCGTCTCAGACGCGTGCGCAGATGCGCGGGCGTGAGCGTGACAACTCCAACAACGGTGGAATCGTGGGCATGTTTGGCTCGTTCTTCCAGGAGCGCTCGCGTGTCGGCGCGCTCATCCTGCTCGCACTCTTCATCGTGCTGATGGCCACGCTGTTCCTCTCCGTCAGGTCCTGCATCAACGCCCAGTCGGGCACGGGCCGCACGGTGTCTGTCACCACGGCAGATGACGAGACGACCGAGGAGACCAAAGAGGAGACCACCTCCGAGACGGATATGACCGACGAGGAGGAGAAGCGGGCCCGTGAGGAGGCCGCCGCCGCCAAGGCCGCCGAGAGCGAGTCGTCGGCGGAGGAGCGGACCATCGAGGTCAACGTGGCAGACGGCGAGGTCACGTGGCTCGAGATCGAGTACGACGGCTACAGCGACGTTGCCGAGACGGTGACGGGTCCCTGGAATCGCACGTACACGGTTCGCCAGTCCATCTCCATCAACGTCAACGACACGTCTGCGGTCACAGTGACCGAGGACGGGAAGAAGCTCGAGTTCGAGTCCAAGGCCTCGGGAATCGGCACCATCACCATTCAGGTCTCCAAGAAGGGCGATGCCGCCAGCAACACCTCGACCACCGAGGGCGACCAGACCCAGTCCCAGGATCCGACCCAGACCCAAACCCAGACGCAGGATGGCCAGGCCACAACGGGCCAGCCGACCGATGGCACGACGGGCGATCAGACCCAGCAGACGACCGACCCCTATGCCCAGCAGCAGACGACGGGTGACGGTACGCAGCAGCAGACGACGGGGGAGAGCGCCCAGCAGCAGATCTCCAACGGGTCCACGGTCATCATGGACGGCTACACCCTCGATGAGGATGGCTATTACTACGGTGCCGATGGCTATTACGACGCCAACGGAACCTTCTACTCGTACTAAATCGTGATGCGCTTTCCAAACGAGCGCGGATAGGGGGAGCTATGGCCAAGGAGTCAAGCTTCGATGTTGTCTCGACGGTAGACATCCAGGAGGTGGACAACGCCTTCCAGCAGACGAGCCGCGAGCTCACGCAGCGCTACGACCTGCGCCAGTCTGGTGCCACGATCAGCTTCTCCAAGAAGGATCAGACCTTTACCGTGGCCGCCCCGTCGGAGTTCGTCGCCAGCCAGGTGATTGACGTGCTCGGCACCAAGCTGGTTCGCCGCCAGATCGACCTTGCGGCCATCCGTTGGGACAAGCCCCAGGCAGCAGCCGGATCCTCCGTGCGCCAGGTTGGCCATGTCGTACAGGGCATCGACCAGGACACCGCCAAGCGCATCGCCAAGGACATCCGCGACCTCAAGCTCAAGTGCAAGCCGGTCGTCGAGGGTGACAAGCTTCGCGTCTCCTCGGCGTCCAAGGATGTGCTCCAGCAGGTGATTGCCAAGCTCAGGGAGGCCGACTATGGACAGCCGCTCCAGTTTGTCAACTACCGATAGGCCTTCGTGCCTGTTCGTCACGCTCGGGTGCGCCAAGAACGAGGTCGATACGGACCGGATGCGTGCGCTCCTGCTCGAGGAGGGTTTCTCCGAGGCCGACGAGGTCGACGCTGCCGACGTCATCATCATCAATACCTGCTCCTTCTTGGCTTCTGCGACCTCCGAGTCCATCGAGTGCACGCTTGAGCTTGCCGACCAGGTGGCTGGCGGCGTGCGGAGCAAGCCCATCGTCATGTGCGGGTGCGTGCCGTCGCGCTATGGAGACGAGCTCGCAGGCGAGCTTCCCGAGGTCGCAGCCTTCGTGCGTGCTGACGAGGAGGACGGCATCGTGTCCGTCGTGCGCGAGGTGCTCGGCCTTGAGGGCGAGACTGTCAGTCTCGGGGACGGACGCGTGCTGAGGACCATCGAGGGCACGAGCGCCTACGTGAAGATCTCCGACGGATGCGACCGGTTCTGCACGTTCTGCGCCATCCCCTATATCCGTGGCCGATACTTCTCGCGTCCGACCAGCGAGATTCTTGCCGAGGTGCACGGGCTCATGGAGGGCGGCGTGCGCGAGATCGTCCTCATCGGCCAGGACACCGGCATCTGGGGTTGCGACCTCGGTCCGCAGGACACGCTAGCGACACTGCTGCGCGAGGTCGCAGCCGTCGTGCGTCCCTATGGTGGCTGGGTGCGCGTGCTGTACCTGCAGCCCGAGGGCATGACTGACGAGCTCATCGCCACGATTCGTGACGTCGACGAGGTGCTTCCCTACATCGACATCCCCATTCAGCACTGCAACGAGCGCATTTTGCGCGACATGAACAGAAGCGGTTCCGCCGCCGAGCTGCGCGCTCTCTTCGACCGTCTCCGTCTGGAGATTCCCGGCATGGTGCTGCGTACGACCGGCATGGCAGGATTCCCCGGCGAGAGCGACGAGGAGGCAGAGGAGCTCGTCGACTTCATCGCGGAGCAGGAGTTTGACTACACCTCGGTCTTTGCCTATTCGCCCGAGGAGGGCACCATGGCTGCAGAGATGCCAGGTCAGGTGGACGAGGCCACCAAGCTCGAGCGCACGCAGCGCCTCATCGACCTGACCGAGGCCCTAGGCTTCGCTGCGACGGCCCGTCATGTGGGCGAGCGCGTCAAGGTCATCATCGACGGTATCGAGGAGGGCGAGGATGGCCTGGAGTTCATCGGCCATGCCTGGTTCCAGGCACCAGATAGCGATGGCGCCATCCATATCGCCGAAGGGGAGGCCGCTGTCGGTGACATTGTCACCTGCGACCTTGTAGACTCGTTCTGTTACGAGCTTGTCGGAGTCATGGTCTAGGAGGGACTTCGAATGAATAAGCACACGGGCAGCATCTGGACGCCTGCAAACATCGTGACGTTGGTTCGCGTGGTGCTCATGCCGGTCTGGCTGCTGATCGCCGAGGCGGCGCGTGTCGACGAGGCGCTCTATCAGGGAAGCGCGGTCGCGTGGCTCTCGTTCTTCCTGTACACGGCCATCGCGCTCACCGACAAGCTCGACGGCTACCTTGCGCGCAGCCGCGGCGAGGTTACCAACTTCGGCAAGTTCCTTGACCCCATCGCCGACAAGCTCTGCGTCACCTGCGCCATGCTCTACCTGCTTGAGCTCGGCATTGTGCCGAGTGGGTACGTGCTGCTCATCCTGGCGCGCGAGTTTCTGGTCTCCGGCCTGCGCATGGTGCTCGCCTCCGAGGGCACGGTGGTTGCGGCAAGCAACCTCGGCAAGTGGAAGACGGCCGTCACGATGCTCTCCATCGGTGGCTACCTGTTTGCCATAACGCTTCCTGCCTGTGCGTTTGCCAACACCCTCATGACCATCTCCGACGTGCTCATGGTGGCTGCCGTCATCCTGACCGCGTGGTCCGGCATCGACTACCTCGTCAAGGCATGGCCCACCGTCTCAGGCACGAGGTAACGAATGGGCGTCACAGACAGTGAGATTTATGCGGCGGCGCGCGCCCTCGTAAGCGAGGCGAGCGCCGCGCATCTGACCTGCGGCTGCGCCGAGTCATGCACCGGCGGACTGGTGAGCGGGGCGATCACGGCCGTGCCCGGATCGTCCGAGATCATGCGCGGCGCGGTGGTCAGCTACGCCATTGCCATCAAGGAGTCCGTGCTCGGTGTGAGCAGAGACATTCTCGACGATCCTGCGCTTGGCGCCGTGTCGGAGCCCTGTGCGCTGCAGATGTGCGAAGGCGCCCGCAGCGTGCTGGGGTGTGACGTGTCAGTCTCTGTAACGGGCATCGCAGGCCCTGGGGGAGAGGAACCGGGCAAGCCGGTGGGGACCGTCTGGTTCGGCCTTTGTGCTGGCGAGAGGAGCTATGCGGAGCGTTGCTTGTTCGACGGAGACAGGGACGACGTCCGAAGAGCCGCTGTTCTGCATGCGCTGGGACTCCTGCGTGAAGGTATCGCGAAGCTGAGCCTCGGCAACTAGCGTCATCGCGATGTTGGCGCTAGGTAGGTAGCAGGGCTTTTCGCTGGTAAAAGGCCAGCTGCTCATCAGGCTGCGACCTTGCTGCGAGCATGGGGCTACCGGCGAGCTAGCTAGCTGCGACATGCGTTCGCTAATGTCTGAGATGCCGTTTGACATTCGAACGGTTGTTCTGTATGCTGTCTGTCAAACACGTCGTCTGGGGGTACCATGGCTAGGAGCAAGAACGTCTCGCGCGAGGTTCACGCTAAGACGTATGGTGAGGAGCGGGACAAGGTCCTGGAGTCCACCACCAAGGAGATTCTCAAGAAGTTCGGCAACGGGTCGATCATGCGCTTTGGCGACTCTGGTCCTGAGCTTGAGATCGAGGCAATCCCTACCGGCTCGATCGCCCTCGACGCAGCCCTCGGTATCGGTGGCGTCCCCCGTGGACGCATCATCGAGATCTACGGTCCCGAGTCCTCGGGAAAGACCACGCTGTCGCTTGAGATCCTTGCCGAGGCGCAGGCGATGGGCGGTGTCGTCGCATTCATCGACGCCGAGCACGCACTCGACCCGGGTTATGCCGCACGCATTGGCGTCGACATCGACGAAGTGCTCATCTCCCAGCCGGACACGGGAGAGCAGGCACTGGAGATCTGCGACATGCTCGTTCGTTCCGGCGCCATCGATGTCGTCGTCATCGACTCCGTCGCCGCGCTCGTGCCCCGAGCCGAGATCGAGGGAGAGATCGGCGACTCCAGCGTAGGCCTGCAGGCACGCCTGATGAGCCAGGCGCTGCGAAAGCTTGCTGGCTCGCTCTCCAAGTCCAAGACCACATGCATCTTCATCAACCAGCTGCGCGAGAAGATCGGCGTCATGTTCGGCAATCCCGAAACCACCACCGGCGGCAACGCCC